>JAPOLW010000042.1 GCA_029976905.1 bacterium
GGCCGCGGCACCGTGCCCGGTCCTCACGATCCGCTCCCGGGCGCGGTCCTTCGAGCGCGCCACACCGCGGCTCCCCGCGGCGGCCCCCTCTGCGACACAGACACCCCTGCCGTCTTCGGAGCCGGTCTACCCCTGAGATCGTCGCCCGTGGTCGGACGGCCTCCGACGGCTTGCGAGAGAAGCCAGCGCCGCGCGGTCGCAACCCGACGGCCGAGGGCTTCGCCTCAACCCACGAAGAGCGGACCCATCGCCCCGGAATCCCCGCGGACGGATGGCGGATCCGCGAGGAGTTCTCGGTACATCTCGAGGTTCTTGCGCGTTTCGTCGCGGTAGGGTGGCCGGACGCCCGGCGTCATCTCTTTCAACTCCCACTCGAGGGCCTCGATCTCGCGCTGCCAGAGGCCCGGGGGCTGCGGGTCACAGGGTCCGCGGCCACATTGGTATCCATGGATCAATTCGTGGCCCAGAAAGGATCGCAGTTCGTCGTCATTGAGCGAGCGCACGCCCGCCAGCGATGCGGGATGCACCTCGACGACGGCCCGGTGGCCGACGCGGGAAACCCCGCCGTAGGAGAGGCCCCCGAGGAGGGCATCCCGCTCCCCGGGCGGCACGGCCACGAGGAGGATGTCGAGCGGCGGCGGTTGCGCGAAGACGTCGGCGCCCCGTTCCAGGACATCGGCGAGTGCCGCTTCGAGTCGGTCTGCCTCGGCGTCGCCGACCGTCCGGACGAAGCTCGACCGGTCCACCCGCACGGTCGGTTCGACGTATCCGGAGCATGCCGCGGGCCCGAACCACGCCACGAGAAAGAGGAATCCAGAGACCCGACGCGCGCCCCCGGTCGAAACCGGACTCACGTCGGCTCGTCACCGATGCGGACGGCGAGGACCGGACACGGTGCGTGTCGGAGAACCTCCTCGGTGACGCTTCCCAGAAGAACCCGTGCGAGGCCGCGGCGGCCATGTGTCGCCATCACCACGAGGTCGGCGCGCTCGCGCCCGGCCGCCTCCACGATCACCTCGGCCGCGGTCACGGTCGGAATTTCGAGGACGCGGGAGATTCGCCGGACCCGGAGTCCTGCCCGTTCCAGCGACAGACGATGATCCTCCAGTGCCTCTTCCGCCGCGCGCAACGCGGTCCCGGACGCGGCCGGCGCCGACGGGCGCAGATGAAGGAGAACCACTTCGGCGTCGAAGCGCTGCGCAATCCCGGCGGCAAATTCCATCGCACGGCCCGGGTCTCCCCCGAGGTCGACGGGAACCAGAATCCGGGAGAAGAGTGTCATCGACGCAGGATGCCAGGAAGCGGGGGGACAAATCCAGGGCCGCGAGGCCGTCGAAGGCGCCCCGGGCCCGGGCGTCGTCCGCATGCGCGGCCCGCGCCCCGAAGGGGCCGATACGCTCGGGACCATCGAGTCCTCGACGATCGGACCCGGCGCGTTGGTCGGGGGCCTCGACACGGCCGGAGAACCCTCACTTCTCCTGCAGCGACTCCACGTACTCGGTGATCAACAGAAGTTTTCCCGCGCCCCGAAGCTGTTCCGCCATTGGCGCTCCCGGGCGCGCCCCCAGGACCTCACCCCAGACCGGCATATCCCGGCTTCCGTGGCCCCGCACCGTGGCCCGCCCGTCGATGCTCCGCAGCAGGGTGAGAAAGGAGAAGTCCTCTCCGCGTTCCCGGGCCAACTGCGTCAGATCGGCCGGCTCGATGGCGAGGATGGGTGCGAGCGAACCGTCTCCCTTGCCCTGCTTGCCGTGGCACGAGCTACAGTAGTGCGCATAGAGTCTCTTCCCGGCGTCATCACCGTGCACGCCGTCGGCGAGGGCGGCCGAGGCGAAGAGAACTCCGACGAGCGGGCCGACGAGGGACCTTACGAAAATCGACATTCCCAGCTCCTTTCCCAGCCGCCCTACGACGCGGCTTGCGGTTGAACACCAAGCACGACCGATGCCAACCAACGGGCGCCCGGGGTACCAGGTCGGGTTGCGCGTCGACGACGACCTCGGTTCCGTCGTTTGCGAGCTTCCGCGCCGCCTCGGCGAGGCGTCGGTGGGCGTCGGTCTGCTCTCGCTCGTAGGCCTCGTCCGGTAGATCCGCGAGTACGGGCGAGAGCAGCGGTGGCGCCGGGGGCTCGACCCCGTGGTAGAGCACCACGCGAGCGCCGTGCGGGCGCGCGATCTGCGCACCCCAGCCGACGGCGCGTTCGGCGCCCTCGGAGAAGTCGGTCGCGACCAGAACCGTTTCGATGTGGCGGGGGATCATCATGGCGGCACCTCCAGCGCCAGAGGGAAGCAAGTCGAACGCCACCCGGAGAGCCCGCCGTCCTTGCGGTGATTCCGCAAAATGGGAATCCGGGAGCCTGCGATTCTCGCTTTTCGGAAATTCGGCTGCCATTGCCCGTCGTCGTGCCGCCCGCTCTACGGGCGGTCGTTCCCCTCGAAGAGGAGGGCGAGCAGAGCGCCCGCACAGGCCAGCGCCGAGTCCTTCTGGGCATCCCACGGGTCGCCCTGCGTGCCCAGGAACGCCGTGCCGGCGTCGGGATCGACCGTGATCGCCGTGAGCCACTCGAGTGTTTCGTAGGCGACGCTGCAGGCAGCGATGCCGGCGACCCCGAGCCACGCAAGCGCGATCGGCCCCAGTCCGACGGCCGTGCCGAGGCTCAGCTCGCGCAAGGGGCGCAGCATGAGCGCACCGAAGGCGAAGTGCACCAGGCGGTCGTAGTGATTGCGGGAAAGACCGAGTAGGTCCTGCACCCACGCGCCGGCCGGAACCTCCGAGTAGGTGTAGTGGCTCCCGACCGCGTGTAGGAGCAGGAAGCCCGTCATCTGCACGTAGGCCCGATCGCTGAACCGGAAGCGCCGGTAGGTCAGCACCAGGGTCGGCACGGCGATGAAGTTCAGGAGATTCTCGAGAAGCCAGGCGTCTCGGTACGACGGTGCGACGGCGAGGGACGACCAGACGACGCCGAAGACGAGCAGACAGCCGAGGGGGACCCGATCGCGGGGCGAAAGCTGCGTCGGGAGTGCCCGGGTGCCTGCGCAGGTGATGGATTGGCGTTTCATCATGGCGATTGCCGTGCATTTGCGGCCCGGCCCCGGCGGCCGGAGACGTTCCGACCACCGGGGGCATGCACCCTCGACCGTTCTCCGCCCAACGAAGCGGTCCTACATCGAGGGGATGCAAGCGGCGTGCCCGGGTGGTCCGCTCGGACCGGGCTCGGGCGACCCGAATTCACGGCGCTTCTCGGTTCGACGCAAGGGGGGCCGTCGGGCGGATTCGCGGAATCGGGAATCCGCGCCGCGGCCCGTCGTCCTCGGGGGGCGAAGGATCGCCGCATGTGGGCCGCGACGGGCTCTGGTACCGTGCCGCGCGCAACGCAGTCGTAGCGAGGGGCCGGGCCGCAGCGCCGGGCGGGTCGTCGGGAGTCGGGTACATGGTGGATGAAGCCACGAGTTGGGAGGTCCTCGAGGAACTGGTCCTCGCGGGAGATGCGGGAGCCGTCGAGGCTTTCTTCCGGGCCTTGCCCGCGGCCGAGCGCGTGATCGCCGCGTCGCGGCTCTCCGAAGAGGCTCGGGTCGGCCTGGTGGAGTCGCTGTCGGCCGCCGATGCGGCCGACGCTTTGGCTCTTCTGCCGGAGGTGCAGGCGGCCGACGTTCTCGACGACGTTCGGGTCGAGACGGCGGTCGCGGTTCTGCAGGAGTTTCCGTCCGACGCGCAGGCCGATCTGCTCGGCGAACTCGAGGATGCGCGAGCCGAAAGGATTCTCGCGGGCATGCAACCGCAGGAGGCGAGTGGGCTTCGCGCTCTGCGGGAGTACGAGAAGGATGAGGCGGGCGGGCTCATGACCACCGATCATCTCGCTTTGTCGGTGTGGTCCACCGTCGGGGAGATCGTCGATCGACTGCAAGAGCGCGCCGACGAGATCGAGGATCTCGACGTGCAGTACGTCTATCTCGTCGACGACGATCGGCTCACCGGAGTCCTGCGTCTTCGCGACCTTCTGTTGGCGCGACCCTCCAAAGCAGCCACCGAGGTGATGATCGCAGAACCCTCGAGCGTGCGGGACGATGCCAGCGTCGACGCACTCGCCGACTTCTTCGAAGAGCACGCCTACCTGGGTGTGCCGGTCGTGGACGGGGACAGGCGATTGCTCGGTGTGGTGTACCGCGGTGCGCTCGAAGGAGCGTTGCGTGAGAGAGCCGACCGGGATCTGCGCCGTTCGCAGGGTCTTCTCGCAGAGGAGTTGCGCTCCATGCCGCTTCTGGGGCGCTCCCGCCGCCGCCTCTCCTGGCTCTCCCTCAACGTCGTCTTGAACGTCGTCGCCGCCAGTGTCATCGCAGCGTTCGAGGAGACGTTGTCGCAGGTGATCGCTCTGGCGGTTTTTCTTCCGATCATCTCGGACATGTCGGGTTGCTCGGGCAATCAAGCAGTGGCCGTGAGCATGCGGGAGCTCTCCCTCGGCCTGGTCCGACCGACGGAAGCCCTGCGGGTCTGGCGGCAGGAAATCGGCGTCGGGCTCGCCAATGGACTCGCCCTCGGGTCGCTCGTCGCTCTGGGAGGGTGGTTGTGGCAGGGCAACCCTTGGTTTGGGCTCGTGGTGGGCGGCGCGCTTGCGATCAATACGGTGCTGGCGGTTTCGATGGGTGGTTGCGTGCCCCTGGTGCTCAAGCGCTTCGAGGTGGACCCCGCGATCGCCTCGGGCCCGATTCTCACCACCGCGACCGATATGTGCGGCTTCCTGCTCGTTCTCGGGCTGGCGACCCTCGCGCTTCCCTACCTGGGCTGAGTCGTTGCGATCCCGCGAAGCCTGCGCTGCGGATCGCTTCGGGGTCCCGGGGATGATAACGGTCGGCAGTGCCTGCGAGTGCTCTCGCCCCCCTGGCGACGGAGGTCTTCCTCGACCAGCGCGACGCGGGGCTCCATGTGGTCGCATTCTCGGGCGGCGCCGTCGTGGTTTGCTCCGACGCGTGCCCGGGGCAGACGCAGGCGAACGAAGATGCTGCCGCCGTGGTCCGCTTCTCCGAGCAGGAGGGGGTTCTGGCGGTGGCGGACGGCGCTGGGGGAATGCCGGCAGGCGCCGAGGCGGCGGCCTGTGCCGTGACCGCCCTCCGGGACGCGGTCGAAGGTGCACGTCGGGCCGGTGGCACGCCGCGGTCGGGGATCCTCGACGGTTTTGAGGCGGCCGATCGTGCCGTGCGTGCACTCGGGGTCGGCGCGGCCACGACCCTGGCGGCGGTGGAGATCGGGCCCGATTCCCTGCGTCCCTATCACGCCGGGGATTCGTCGATCGTCGTCGTCGGGCAGCGCGGGCGCTTGCGGCTGACGACCGTGCCGCATTCGCCGGTCGGATACGCGGTCGAGGCGGGGCTTCTCGCGCCCGAAGAGGCATTGCACCACGACGACCTCAATGTCGTCTCGAATTTCGTTGGTGTCGAAGGGATGCGAATCGAGATCGGAGCCCCGCTGCGGCTTGCGCGCCGGGATACGGCGATCATCGCCACCGATGGCATCTTCGACAATCTCCACCTCCCCGAGGTGATCGATCTGGTGAGAACCGGCGCGCCCGGCGACGCGGCCGGGGCGTTGCGTGCGGCGTGCCTCGAGCGTATGAATCGTCCGGCGCAGGGACAGCCCAGTAAACCGGACGATGCCACCTTCATCCTCTACCGACCGACGGCTTGACGCATCCTTCTTTGCGAGCGGTGGGGCGGATGCTTCCCGGACGCCGCGGTCGCCATAGGGTTGTCCCGGCATTCGAGGCCGCGCCTTCGGTGGCTGGAGACGGCCCGCCCGGAGGCGGGGTGGTTTCCCACGCGGCTTGTGTCAACTCGGCGTGCGTGGCGAAACGGAACGATCATGCGTGAACCCGCCGAAGCGGTCGACTCTCCTGCTCTTTCCAGGTCTGCCCGGGAACTCGAGGCACTCTCGGCCGAAGATTTCCTCGCCTGGGCGGCGCTCGAGTTTGGCGAGCGTCTCTGCGTCACGTGCTCGTGGCAAAAGCAGTCTTCGGTGTTGGTCCACATGCTTTCGACGATCGGTTTGTCGCCGACGATCGTCGAACTCGATACGCACCTCTTCTTTCGCGAGAGCTACGAGACGCGCGAGCGGCTGATCGAAAAGTATGATCTGAAGCTCGTGCGGCCGCACATTCCCACGATCGCCGAGCAACATCGGGCCGAGGGGCCCAATCTCTGGGAGACCGACCCGGATCGTTGTTGTCACATCCGCAAGGTGGAACCGCTCATCGAAGCCCTCGCGCCCTTCGATGCATGGGTCTCCGGAATCCGGCGGCAGCAGTCTCCCAGTCGCGCGAAGATCGCCAAGGCACAGTGGTCGGAGAGGTATGACCTCTACAAGCTCCACCCGCTTGCCGACTGGGATGAGAAGAAGATCTGGACCTACATCACCACCAACGGGATTCCCTACAATCCCCTGCACGACGTCGGGTATCGATCGATCGGCTGCATTCCGTGTACCCGCCCCACGCGCGCCGGTGAGGAAGAGCGCGCCGGGCGCTGGTCGGGCTCCGATAAGCTGGAGTGCGGCCTGCATCTGGACACGGTCGAGGGCGAATAGCGGCGCCCCCGGAGCCTCTGGACCCGGCCGCGGGCTGAGTCGCGGCGCGGGAGGCCCGGAGGTCAACCCGGACCGGCCTGTGGTGTTCCTCCCCGGGAATTCGCAGCGGCACGAGAAACCAGAGGCGGCTCGTGATAGAGCCACAAAGGGATGCGACCGGACCGCAGAATCTTCGGGCCGCTCGTGGGCCTCGCGGTCATCACGCTCTTTGGCGCCGTGGGCTACGTGGTCCTCGAAGGATGGTCCTTCATCGACGCGCTCTATATGTCGGTGATCACCGTCTCGACCGTGGGCTTCGGCGAGGTCCAGGAGCTCTCCGGACCGGGGCGGATCTTCACGATCCTTCTCATCCTGGGCGGGGTGGGTGCGGTCTTCTATCTCGTTTCCATCGTGGCGGAGGGCCTCCTCGAGGGGCAGTACCGCAAGATCTTTCAGAGGAGCGCCATGCAAAGGGCCATCGAGAAGCTCGAAGGACATGTGATCGTTTGCGGCTTCGGACGCCTGGGACGTGTGGTGGTCGAAGAGATCACCCGCGCAGGCAAGGCTGTGGTCGTGATCGATCAGGACACGCGGCTCGAGGCAGAACTCGACGCGAGTGGCACTCCCTTCGTGATCGGTTCGGCCGCCTCCGACGAAGTTCTCGAGGCGGCGCACATCGGCACGGCTTCGGCCCTCGTCGTGGCCACCTCGTCCGAGGCCGATGGCGTCTTCATCACGCTTGCTGCGCGGGAGCTCAAGCCGGGAATCCGGGTCTACGCGCGCGGAGAGTCTGAAGCTGGCGTGCGCCGACTACAACGCGCCGGTGCGCACCAGGTGACGTCGCCCTTCCAGATGGGCGGGGCCCGGGTCGCCGCTTCGATCCTGCGGCCCTCGGTGGTCGATTTCCTCGAGCTTTCCACCGAGCGCCACGACCAGTCGATCGACCTCGAGGAGATCCGCGTCGATGCGGGGTCGGCTCTGGTTGGCCAGCGGGTCCAGGACATCGAAGCCGAGTTGAAGGATGTTCGCATCGTGGCGATGAAGGACGAAGCCGGTGTGCTCGACTTCATCTCCGGGGACGGCGCCGTCATCGGCGCGGGCGTCCACATCGTCCTGGTCGGCCAGCGCCGGTCCCTGGACCGACTTGCCCGCTCGGCTACGGCGCCGGGCGAGCGTTGAAGGCGGCCGCGGCGAGGACCGGGGAATCCAGAATTTGGGAATCGAGCCCCCTGGATTCCCGAATTCGCGACCCGGTCCGGGACCGCGCAAGGCGATTGGCCTGTTTTTACGAACGATCTTCCAGTGGACCGCCTCTTGCATGGTGATCCGGGACCGGAGGGCCATGGAAGAATGTCCAACTGCTCGGAAATCCCGATTGTCCTCTTCGATGAAGATCCGATCTTCAGACAAGCCCTCGCCGAAAATCTTCGAATCGATGGCCACGCCGTGATCGAGTGTCCCTCGGCCAACGACGCGCTCGTCGCGATTCGTGATTCGGCGGGCGCGGCGCTCATCACCGAGTACGGCGTCATGGGAAGTCGCGGGTTGTCCCTCGCGGGGCTTTGCCGCAAGCAACCCGTCCCTCCGACGGTCGTCGTCACGGCCCAGACCATGGGGGTGGCCCAGTCCTGCCTCGAAGCCAGCGGTTGCCGGCTCTTGATCAAGCCGATCAACTACGAGCAGGTCCACGAACTCGTCCACGACTTGCTCCGGGGGGAGCCGCCTCTCTAAAGTCGAGAGCGGGCCCCGGGGATGTTCGTCGGTCCGGGGCCAGGGGCCCCGACTGCGCAGCCAAGGAGAACCCGCGTCATGATGCAGAGGATCGTTGCCATCGCCCTCGTTTCGCTCCTCATGCCCACCCTGGCCGTCGCCAAGGAGCGCCCCGGGCCGGGTGGTCGGGATCTCTACGTCCGCGAATGCGCGCGCTGTCACGGTCCCGAGGGACGCGGCGACGGCCCGGACGCTCCCTTCTTCTCCCCCGCGCCGCGCGACCTGACGACGGGATTCGTGGAACGATACGACGACGGGGAACTGCTGGCTCGCCTGCGGGACGGCGAACCCTTGTCTCTGGCCATCGATCCCGGGGGTCGCTCCGCCCGCGCCAGGAACGTCGAGATCCTCGTGGGCCATCTGCAACGGCTGCCCGACATCGAGTGGCAGGAGGTGGATGCGGGAAGCCTCTTGTTCGGAGAACGGTGCGAGGTTTGTCACGGCCAGTTCGGGAAGCCGTGGCCGGTCGGCGACCTCCCCAAAGGAGTCCAGGCGCCTCCCCGGGATCTGCGCAACCCGGTCTTCCAGGAGTCCACGACCGACGCCCAGCTGCTCGAGGCGATCCGTCACGGCCGTCGCGGCATGCCGGCGGTTCCGCCGGCGTTGAGCGACGAAGAGGCCGCTCAACTCCTGGCCTTCGTTCGCGTGCTCTCTCCCGGATTCGAGTCCTACTCGTTCTACTGCGCCCCGTGTCATGGCGACGACGGGCGCGGCCGTGGCATTCTCCTTCCGCCCGGGGAAGGGCCGAAGGTCCGCTTCGACCGTGCCTATCTCGAGGCGAAGGACCCCGAGGATCTTCGGGCAACCGTCTGGCACATGATGGATGCCGGGGGGGGAGGAATGCCGCACTTCAAGCACGCCGTGGATGACGAAAGCCTGCGCGCGATCGTCGAGTACCTACGGAACAAGCAATGAGTCCGGGTGCGGACGCACGGCGGTCGGCCCGGGGGCGTCGTGGGCCGCGCTCCGTTGCCTTCGCGCTCAGGGATCCGCTGGCCCTTGCCCCGAATCGAGCGCGTACCAGTCGCGGATGAACGTTGCGATTTCGTCGGCGGTCTCGGCGAAGTGCAGGAGTTGGACGTCCTCGGCCGCGATGACGCCCTCGGCAGCGAGGAATTCCGGATCGAAGGCACCCCTCCAGAATTCCCGGCCGACGAGCACGATCGGGATGCGATCCATCTTTCCCGTCTGGACGTGGCAGAGAGCGGTGAAGAGCTCGTCGAGCGTGCCGTAGCCTCCGGGGAAGGCAACCAGAGCCCGGGCCCGTTGGATGAAGTGCAGCTTGCGCACGGCGAAGTAGCGGAACTGGAAGCAGAGTTCGGGGCTGATGTAGCGGTTGGGCGCCTGTTCGTGGGGAAGGGAGATGTTGAAGCCGACGCTCGGTGCCCCGGCGTCTTCGGCGCCACGGTTGCCCGCCTCCATGATGCCGGGACCGCCGCCCGTGGCGATGACGAACTCGCCGGGGCGGTTCGTCTCTTGCGTCCACCGGGCGACGAGTTGGGCGAAGTCGCGCGCCACGTCGTAGTAGGGACTCTTGGCTACGACCCGGCGGGCCACCGCCACGAGCTTTTGTCGCCCGGCGTCTTCGGGCGCGGCTGCCAGGTGGTCTTCGGCCTCCCGCAGGCGGCGTTCGGCCTCGGCCGGCTCGACGATGCGGGTTCCCCCGAAGAGGACGATGGTGGAGCGGATGCCGTGTTCCTCGAGCGAGAGTTCGGGCTTGAGGTATTCGAGCTGTAGCCGGATGCCGCGTAATTCGTCCCGATGCAGGAAGGCGGGGTCGGCGTCGGCGCGGAGGTAGGCGGGGCTTTCCAGCAGGGCGCGGAGCTTTTCCATGCGCCTACAATTCCACGCGTGCGCCTTTTTGCGAACGGATCACCTCGGGAACGCCCGCTTCGGCGAGCGCAGAGCGCAAGGCGTCCCGGGCGGGTTCCTCGCCATGGACGAGAGCGACCCGCCGGACCCGACCCGCGCGCGAGGTCGCACGGACGAATTCCACGATGTCGGCCTGATCGGCGTGGGCCGAGAGGCCGCTCAGGACCTTGATCCGCGCGTGGACCTCGCGTTCGACGCCGAGGACGCGCACCGCGCTGCGTCCCTCGACGAGACGGCGACCGAGTGTGTGTTGCGCCATGAAACCGACGATCACGACGGTATTGCGTCTCTGGGCGAGAGCCCGTGCGAAGTGGTGGACGATTCGCCCTCCCTCGCACATGCCGGATCCCGCGATCACGATGCAGGGCTCGCCGCTGACCTGCAGGCGCTTGGAGGCGGCGACGTCGGAGACATAGTGCAGATCGGGCGGGGAGAAGGGGTCGTTGCGGTCCAGGATTCGTTGCCGCACGTCGGAGGCGAGATCCTCGGGATGGAGCTTGTAGATCTCGGTCACCGCGATCGCCAACGGGCTGTCGATGTAGATCGGGACCGTTGGCATCCGGCCGCTTTCATGCAGGCGCTCGAGTGCGAAGAGGACCTCCTGCGCGCGCTCGAGCGCGAAGGTCGGAATGTAGACCCGGCCGCCCCCTTCGATGGTGCTGTTGACGATCTCGGCGAGGGCGTCATCCATGGTGCCGATGTCGGGATGGAGGCGGTCACCGTAGGTGCTCTCCGAGATCAGAAAATCGACGTCGGGAACGATTTCGGGATCCTTGAGCAGGGGAAGTACCTTGCGTCCCAGATCCCCGGTGAAGAGGAGGCGTACCCGCCGGCCCCGTTCCTCGAGGTCGAGTTGCACGAGGGCGGATCCCAGGACGTGGCCCGCATTCCAGAAGGTCAGGGTGGCGCCCGGCGCGATCGGCATCGGACGGTGGCTGGGTACGCTGATCATCTGGGAGACGGCCTTCTGGGCATCCTCCACCGTGTACAGGGGATCGACGCGCTCGCGGCTCCCTTCGCGCTGCGCCCGCTTGTTGAGGTAGCGGGCGTCCTGTTCCTGCAGCATGGCCGCGTCGCGAAGCAGGACGCTGCAGAGATCGCGCGTCGGGGGCGTGCAGTAGATGTTGCCCTCGAAGCCCCGTCGCGTCAGCGACGGGATGTTGCCGCTGTGGTCGAGATGCGCGTGGCTCAAGACCAGGCTGTGGGCGCCGATCGCCCAGGGGGGCACTTCGCGGTTCAAGCGATTCGCATCGGCGCGATGCCCCTGGAAGAGGCCGCAATCCAGGAGGAGGTCGGTGTCGTTGACCCGGATGCGATGCAGCGATCCGGTGACCTCCTCGGCCGCGCCGTAGAACTCCAGATACACGTCGTTCCTCTCCCGACGGATCCCTTACCTTCGGCTTGCCCGGATTCCCAGATGCGAGGTCGGATCCGGCACCGGCCGGATCGGGTCGGCCGCCGGCCGGGTCCGACCCGGGAGCCCGGACCGTTGTGGTCGAATCGGTGTGCGCCTATGACTCTGGGTGCGGAGAGACGCCCGCGCGGGCGCACCGGACAAGGAGCGAAGGATGGAGATCGGCGTACTCGGAATCTTCCAGAACTATCGGGATGAGCAGGACGACGGCAGCGTCATGCGCGGGGAGTTGGAGGTCGCCCTGCTCGCCGAGGAACTCGGCTACGACAGCTACTGGGCCGCCGAACACCACTTCTTCAACTACTCGATGTGTCCGGACAACATCCAGTGGTTGACCTGGATCGCGGGCAAGACCGAGCGCATCAAGCTCGGTACGGCAGCGGTGATCATGCCCTGGAACGATCCCTATCGCGTTGCGGCGAAGATGGCGCTTTTCGACCGGCAATCCGACGGCCGGGCACTTCTGGGCTTTGGCCGGGGACTCTCCCGACGCGAGTACGAGAGCTTCGGGATTCCGATGGACGAGGCCCGCGAGCGTTTTGATGAAGGCACCGAGATCGTGCGGAAGGCTCTCGACACCGGTTTCATCGAGGCCGATACGAAGCACTTCAAGCAGGCGCGAGCCGAACTGCGCCCGCGTGCGACGCGCAGTTTCGACGACCGACTCTACGCCATCGGTGTCTCGCCGGAGTCGGCAGTGCGCGCGGCCGATCTGGGCGCCCGTCTGATGGTGCTCGCACAGCAACCCTGGGAGGTCTTCCGCGACGCCGCCCTGCTTCCCTACCAGCAGCGATGGCGGGAGCGACACGGAGGCGAGGCGCCGCCTCCGGTCTGCGGCCAACTCGTCTATTGCGATCGCGACGCGCACCGCGCCGCGGAGTACGGGGAACTCTACGTCAAGAACTACTTCTCGACCGTCGTCGAGCACTACGAAATCGGAGGAAAGCACTTCGGCAAGGGGTACGAATTCTATGCGTCGGCGGCCGAGATGATCGGCGCCATCGGGCTCGACGAGATGGCGAAGATGTACGCGGGCGTGAATACGTTTGGGACGCCTGGGCAGATCGTGGAGAAGATCGAGGAGCAGCGGCGGGTTCTCGACGCCGATATCGACGTTCTCGCGATCACGAAATACGGCGGCATGAGCGATGCGGAGGCGCAGGCCTCGATGCGGCTCTTCGCCGACGAGGTCCTGCCGGCGCTCCGCGCCTCGTCGGCCTCCCCGGCCGTCCGGAGGACGGCCTGAGCCGGCGTTCTACGTCGCCGCGCGCCGTGGCGGGATCGGGGCCGGGTGGGGCGGTTCTGCGCGGGCGGGTGGCCCTGGTCACGGGAGCCAGCCGGGGAATTGGCGTCGCGATTGCGCGCCGGCTGGCGGCGGCGGGCGCCGGCGTCATCGTGACGGCGCGCAGCGATACGCCCCATCCCCGACTTCCCGGCACCCTGGCGCAGACCCTGGCGCGGCTCGGCGGCGATGGTCCCAAGGTCGCGATCGGCGCAGACCTCACCCGGCCGGAAGACCGGGCCCGCCTCGTCGAGGAGGCCCTCGCGCGACTGGGCCGCATCGACATCCTGGTCAACAACGCAGCGCGTGCCTTCTTCGAGCCGGCCCACGCCATGGCCGACAAACGTCTTCGCCTGAGTCTCGAACTCAATCTGCTGGCGCCCCTCGATCTCATCCAACGATTGGCCCCGGGCATGCGGGCACGTGGTGGCGGTTGGGTCGTCAATCTCTCGTCGGCGACGTCGGTGCCGCCGGCGGGGCCCCCCTGGAACGAGTTCGCACGCGCCAGCGGGGTCTATGCGGCTTCCAAGGCGGCTCTGGAGCGGCTGACGGTGGGGCTGGCCGCGGAACTCTACGAGGCGCGAATTGCGGTGAATACCCTCGCGCCGGTTGCTGCCGTGCATACCGAGGGCGCGGCGCAGATGGGAGCGCTTCCGACCGATCCGGCGATGATCGAAGGGCCGGAGTGGATCGCCGAGGCTGCGCTGGCCCTGAGCTCCTGCGATCCGACCGAGCTCACCGGTCGGATCACCTACAGCCGCCCCCTGCTCGAGGAACTCGGACGCCGCCCGCGCGGCCTCGACGGAGACTGAGGGCCGTGTACTTCAGCCTCCGCAACTACGTCGCCGTTCTCCGACGCGCGTGGCGGGAAGAGACCGCGAGCCGTCGTCGCCGGCGCACGGTCATGATTCTGCTCGCTTTCGCGCCCGCCCTCGCACTTTTCGAC
>JAPOLW010000430.1 GCA_029976905.1 bacterium
GCAAGCGGGCCCGGCCCCCCCCTGGATGCCGGGCCCGAAGCAAGATCGCGCCGCTGCGGCCGAACGCCCCCTGGGAACGGCGTCCGGTTCACGCGGCGGTCACGATCCGGGATCCGAAGCGCGCACCCCAGACGCGCTTCGGGTCACACACGGTCTACGCCGACTCGTTGCCGGGATAGACCACCTGAGCCTTGGCGCGCAGGCCTTCGACAAAAGACTCGAAGGCAACCCGCCGGCGCTCCTGGACCAGGCGCTCCTGGATATACGTCTCGACCTGCGCGAGAGGGGCAACGCCCGCCTCCGAGCGACCGTCGACGCGCACGAGGTGGAAACCGTAGGAGGTCTCGACGATCGGGCCGATCACACCGACTTCCTGCTCGAAAGCCGCCGTCTCGAACTCCGCCACAGTCTGCCCGCGCGTGATCTCGCCGAGGTTGCCGCCATTGGCCTTGCTCGGGCAATCCGAATGCTGGGCGGCGATCTCCGCGAAATCAGCTCCGCCCTCGGCCGTCAGCTTCCCGCGCAGGGCCTCGGCCTCCTGGCGACGCGCGGTCCGCGTTGCCTCGTCCGCCTCGGGCGGCACGGACAGGAGCACGTGGCGCACCTCGACTCGCTCGGGGAGCGCGAACATTTCCTCGTTCCCATCGTAGAAGGCGCGGATCTCCTCGCGGGTCGGCGTCTCGATGCTCCCGGCGCTCTCCGCCACGAGGGCTTCGACCCGCAGGCTCGTCGCGACCTCCCGGGTGATCTCGTCGGAGGTCATGCCGACGGTCTCGGCGTAGTCGGCGAGACTCGTGCCGGGCGGCAGCGCCGCTTCGATCTCCGCCAGGGAAGCCGCGAGGCGATCCTGATCGACTTCGACCCCGTTGGCGTCGACCGCCTGTTCCAGGAGCGTCTTCACGACCACACCGTCGGTGACCCGCTTGGCGAGTTGCTCCCGCACGCCGTTCAACTGATCGGGCGGAATCATCTCGAGTTGGCCCCCCAGCATCGCGTCGATCTCGCGATCGACCTCGGCCTGGGTGACCTCGTGTCCATTCACCACGACCACGACGTCGCTGGGAGAACGCGTATCGGCCAGAGCCACGACCAGCGCGCCCTGGTCTGGCCCGCCCGCTCGCAGCGAGCCGCTGCGGGCCCAGCCATCGTAGACCGCCGCGCCGGCCAGCGTCCCGACGCCCAACGCCACCGCGGTGGCCCGCTTGAAGCTGCTCTTGCTCATTTCGATCTTCCTCGCGTCTCGGCCGCGGTCTCTTCGGACCCCGGCGGTTTCGCGAAGAACGATAACCGCGCACCGGTTACCGGAGGCTGGCCGGAGCATTACGAAAACTTCATCGGCCGGGCTAAGGTGCCCGCCATGTCCGAGCGCCCGCCCGGTGGCCCCGAAAACGGCCTGCGACGCACGATCCTGGGGGGAGCCGAACGCCCCATCGTGGGCTGGGGCGGGCTCGCACTCTTTTTGGTCGGATGGGCCACGGTCTCGCTGACCAACTCCGCCGAGACGCTCTTCCTCAAGAGGGTCGGGGTCGAGCAACTGCCACTGGTCTTTCTGCTGAACTCGGGCTTGCTCGCTGCCACCACCTACGCCCTGGGACGTCACATCGCGACGCGCGAGCATGGCCGCGCTCTCTCGGTCACCCTCTGGGCCAGTGGCGCCTTCCTCCTCCCGGTGTGGCTGGGATTGCTCGTGGACCTGCCCGGGGTCCTCGCCGTGCTGGTCATCGCCGCCAAGCAGATCCAGGCCCTCGCCCTTCTCGTCTTCTGGGTGGCCATGGGCGGCTGGGTCGACGGCCGCCAGGCCAAGCGTCTCGTCCCTCCGATGATGGCGGGCGGCACTCTCGGCGTTGCCTGCGGCAGCTTAGCCTCGGGAGCGCTCGGCAGCCGCCTGGGCATCCCCGCCCTCGTTCTCGTCGCCGCAGGAGCCCTCGGACTCGCGGCCCTCGCCACCCACGCCCTGCGACGACGGACCGGCGCGCGCCTCGAGTGGTCACGCAGCCAACGACGCCCCGACGATCCCGAGCGGCCCGGATTCGGCACGCTCTGGCGCGACAGCAGCCTCTTCCGACCGCTCGCGGTCGGCGCTCTGCTCGCCGGATTGCTCGCGCCGATTCTCTACTACCAGTTCTCGGTCGCCGCCGACGCCGCCACCCGCGGCATGGACGGCGAAGAGGAGTTGCTCCACCTCTACGGCGCCTTCCGTGGATGGATGAATCTGGCAATCCTCGCCCTTCAGCTCGGCGGCACCTCATGGCTCTTCCGGCGCGTCGGCGTCCCGCGCGCCGCACTCCTCGCTCCGACCGTCTACGTGCTTGGCTTCCTCGGCTTCGCCGCCACCGGCGGGTTGGCCGTCGCAATTGCCGCGATGGCGGCGGCGAGCCTCCAGGACAAGGCGCTGGGCGAGCCCGCCGAGCGCACGCTGGCAACGCTCTTCCCGGAGAGCACCCGGCCCACCGTCGCGGCCCTTCTCGATGGCATGCTCAAACGCGGCGGGGGCGCCCTGGGCAACCTGATCGTCCTCGCCACCATCGGATTGTCGGCCCAGAGCGCACTTCCGGTGGTTGCCCTGCCTTTCGCCGTGCTCTGGCTTGCCGCGGGAATGTCGCTCGCGCGCGCCTACCCGGCTCTGTTGCTCGATGCGGCCACGCGAACCCGCTCCCGGCAAGACGGAGGGATCGCCGATACCGACCTCCTCGACGCACGCACCACGCGACTGCTGGAGGCCTCCCTGCTGGATCCGGACGCCGAACGCTGCGCCGCTGCGTGCGACCTGGCCGCGGACGCTCCCCCCGAGGTCGCCGCCGCGGTGACGGCCTCGGCCCTGCGGCGTGCGCCCATCGGCAACGTCCCCGTGCTTCTCGAGACGCTGACCCGTCTCGTGGAAACCGGCTCGATCCGCGGCAGCGCGGCCGCGAGCACCCGTGAGGCACTGCTCGACGCGGCGACGCGTGAGATCGGCCTCGACGCCGGAGTTCAGGCCCGGCTCGTGGTGTTGGCGGCGGCCTTCCCGCGAGTCGGCCCATTCCCACTGCCGCAGACGCTCGAGGACGATGCGACCGAGCCGGGTGCCCCCGCCGTCCTGGAATTCGCCATCCGCTTCGCGCACGGCCCGAACGATGACGACGCGGTCCTGGCCGACGGAATCCGCAGCGAGAACGAAACGCTGGTGCGCATCGCGGTCGAAGCACTCCGAACGATCCTCTTGATCACCTCTCCCGCCGAGACCGACTATGGTGAACGATGGCGCAAGCAGCTCATGCTTCTCGCCCGGGCCCTCGAGCACACCGGCGAGCGCGCCCATGTGGCCCGCGCGCTTGCCGACGTCGCGGCCCGACACGGCCGCAAAGCAAAACCGGTGGTCGAGACCTTTACGGCCTACCGGGAGGACGATGAACCCGCCGTCCGGGCGGCGCTGCTCCGTTACCTGGGGCACTGCGGTGACGCTGAACACGCCCGTTGGGCGATCTCGCGACTCGGCTCGCACGACGTGGACGAAGTCGCCGCCGCGCAAGCGTCGTTGCGGACCCTCGGCCCCGAACGCATCGACGCGATTCTCGAAGCCTTCCACTGCGACCGTCGGCAAACCCGCGCGGCCTTGCTTCCCGTCTTGCGGGACATTCCAGTCGGCACGGCGGCCTTGCGCGAGCTCATCGATGCCGAACTCGATGGCATCCGACGCGTCCTCGACCTCGAACACACCCTCACCATGCTGGTCCCGTCCGGTCTCGTCCGCCAACGCCTCGGTGAGCGGATCGACGAGGGGACGCGCGCGGCCCTTTCGCTCTTCGCCGCCCTCTTGCACGACGAGCGCATCGCCGAACTCGGCCCCCTGTTGGCCGGCGTACGAGGCGGCCGGGAGCGAGCCGTTTTGCTCGAAGCGCTCGAGGCACTTCTCCCGGCCGGGCAGGCAACGGCGTTGCTCGGTCTGCTCGAAGGCCCAAACGGCCGGGGACGTCCGCCCGCCTCGGCACCGGCAGACCGCGAACGTT
>JAPOLW010000431.1 GCA_029976905.1 bacterium
GTGGTTGCCGAGACGCGTGAGTTTCTCGCGGCCACGCTTCCGTCTTCCACCGAGATTTTGTTCGAATGCGACCCGGGCCGTCTCGTCGTGCCCGTGGGCGCGGCGGACCTTCAGCAGATCCTCGTCAACCTCTGCACGAACGCGAGCCACGCGATGCCGGATGGGGGCCGGGCCCGGGTTCGGGTCGAGCGGGTTCCTGAGGGCCTCGATGGGGACGAGGCCCTCGTTCTCTTCGTGACCGACCGGGGGCGTGGCATCGCTGCCGGCGTGCGCGAACGTGTCTTCGAGCCGTACTTCACGACGAAGCCGCGCGGGAAGGGAACGGGACTCGGTCTGTCGGTCGTCCACGGCATCGTGCAGTCGGCGGGCGGGACGGTCGAGATCCGCAGCGAGGAGGGAACCGGAACCGAGGTGGAGATCCGACTTCCTCTCGTTTCCGCTTCGACGGGGGAGATGTCCACGACGGCTTCGGGGACGGATGTGCCGCGAGGAAGCGAGCGCATCCTCTTCGTCGACGACGAACCGCGTGTGGCCCGCGTGGGGCGGGAGTTGCTGGAATCGCTCGGCTATCGCGTCGAGGCATGTACCAGTAGTCGAGAAGCGTTGGACAGCTTCCACTCTTCGCCCCGGGGATTCGATCTGGTGCTGACCGATCAGACGATGCCGCACATGACCGGGGCGGCTCTGGCCCGGGCGGTCCTCGAGATCCGCCCGGACATCCCGGTCGTCCTCTGCACGGGCCTCACCGAACGTCTCGATCCGGAGCAGTGGGGCGACATCGGAATCCATTCCTTCCTTCGCAAGCCTCTCGCCATCGCCGAGCTTGCGGCGTCGGTGCGGCGCGCGCTCGATGACGGCGCGGGCATGGCCACGGGAAGCGCCGCAAGCCGATGAGCCGGGTGTCGGTCGAGCCCCGCTGCCGAATCGACCCGGTGGTGGCGAGGGGAATCGAAGGAAGGACGCCGGAAGTAGCGCGGAGGGAGAAGAAGTGAAGGACGCCGGAGAGGGTGTGGAACCGCGCTTGCACGCACTCAACCACGCCTTTTCCTGGACGCCCGGCGGGCGCCCGCTGCGGCGCGTCCGGCCAGAGCAAGCGCGCGCCTACGAGGAGCAGGGGTATTTCCTTCTCGAAGATGCTTTCGACCCCGCGACCGTGGCGGCCGTCGTCTCCGAGTTGGATCCGATGGAAGAGCGGACCACGGCCTTTCTTCGCAGCCTCGAAGGCGGACGGCTCTTCATCGCACAGGCGGAGGCGATCACCTTCACGGTCCACCCCGTCCTGCAATCGCCGGTCGTTCGCTCCTTTGTGTCGGATCCTGTCTTTCGGGATCTGGGCCACGATCTGATCGGACCCGACGTTCGCTTGTACTGGGATCAAGCCGTGTACAAGAAGCCGGAACCCGACCGCGAGTTCCCCTGGCATCAGGACAACGGTTACACGTACATCGAACCCCAGGCCTATCTGACCTGCTGGGTGGCGTTGGTCGATGCCGACGAAGACAACGGCTGTCCCTGGGTGGCTCCCGGCCGCCACCTTCGCGGGACCCTCGCGCACCAGCAGACCGACCTGGGATGGCGCTGCCTCGAGGACGTTCCCGACGCCGAGCCGCTCGCGCTCCGGGCGGGAAGCATTGCGGTTTTCTCTTCACTCACGCCGCATCGCACCGGGCCCAACCGGACCGATGACGTTCGCAAGTCGTACATCGTGCAGTTCGCGCCCGATGGTGCGTGTCGGATCGACGTGGGCGAGGACGGCCTCCGGCAGGAGACGCCGCAGAACGATCCCGAGCGACAATTCGAGATCCTGCGCGACGGGGAGCCGGTCTGAGCGCAGAGCCGACCCCGTCGGGCTGGCCGCACGCCGGGCGGCATCCTAAGCTGCGAGCAGAACCGGGACGAAGGGAGACGTCGGGATGTCGGGAAAACTGGAGGGCAAGACCGCTCTGATCACCGGAGGCGGAACGGGCATTGGCTTTGGTTGCGCACGGGCGCTGCTGATGGATGGCGCCACGATCACGATCGTAGGTCGCCGCGCCGACGTTCTCGAGCAGGCGGCCGCACGGCTCGAGGCGGACGCGCCAGCCGGAGCCGGGGTGCGCTTTCTGACCTGCGACGTGACCGATGAGGAAGCAGTCACGGCCGCCGTGGCGTACGCCGCCGATGCCAAGGGCCATCTCGACATTGCGATTGCCAACGCGGGAACGGGATTCGGAAGCTATATCCTGCTCACCGATGCAGCGACCTTTCGACAAGCGCTCGACCTCAACATCCTGGGCTCGTACAACACGATTCGTGCAGCGGCCTTTGCGATGAAGGATAGCGGCGGTGGGTCGATCGTCGCGGTGTCCTCGATCGCCGGAGCGATTACCCATCAGGCCATGCCCGCCTACTGCACGGCGAAGGCCGGCCTCGACATGCTGGTGCGTTGTGCGGCCGACGAGCTGGGTCACTTCGGCATTCGCGTCAATTCGATTCAGCCGGGTCTCACGGCGACGGAGATCATGGACGCGTTCGTGCTGCCGAACGAAGAGGTCGTCGACGACTACATCGACAACATGCCGCTCGGCCGGGTGGGAACGACCGAAGACGTCGCCCAGCTCGCGCGCTTCCTGGCGGGGCCGGAATCCTCCTGGATCACCGGCCAATCCGTCGCGGTGGACGGAGGCCATACTCTGCGGCGGGGCCCACGTTACGATGCGCTCTTCCGTCCGGGGATGGGCGAGGACGTCTGGAAGGTCGTGAAGGGAGACGGTTCGCCGCGGTGAGATTCGGTCGGGTCGTCGTCGTCGCTGCGCTCGCCGCTGCGACGGCGCCCTGCGCTTCGGCGTCGGCACATGAATTCTGGGTTCAGCCCGACTCCTTCACACCACCTGCTGGCCAGCCCCTGGCGGTTCGGCTCTTCGTCGGTTCCCCGGGCTCCCTCCAGGAAGTCCCGCGCCGCCAGAACCATCTGGTCCGCTTCGAGATCCTTCGTCTCTCCGATCGCATGGGCGGACCCGTTCCCGGAGTCTTCGGGAGCGCTCCGGCAGGCCAGTTGCCTTCGGTGGCGCCCGGGCGACACGTGGTGGTCTATCAGGGCGGCCCGAGCCTGCTCGAAATGCCGGCCGGTCGCTTCGAGGGATATCTCGTGGAAGAGGGGTTGGCGCGGATCGTCGCCGAGCGTGTCCGGCGCGACGAGACACTCCGACCGGGGCGGGAGAGCTACGGTCGCTACGCGAAGGCACTTCTGCGCGCGGGCCGTCCGGGGAACGGTGCCGTCGATGTCGACGTCGAGGTCGGTCTTCCGATCGAGTTCGTGCCGAGCTCGAATCCATTTTCGTGGCGGGTCGGCGACTCCTTCGAGGTCCGTCTCGTTCTCGACGGGCGACCGCTCGCCGACCAGCAGGTCAAACTCATCCATCTCGTCGATCGCGAACTGCAGATCCTCTTTCGCACCGACGCCGCGGGCGCCGTGTCCCTCCGGCCGCCGCGGGCCGGCCCCTGGATGCTGGCGTCGGTCTTCATGCGTCGGGCGGCGTCGGCAGAGTCCCACGATTGGGAGTCGCTCTGGGCGAGCCTGACGTTCGAACTGCCCGAAGAGACACCCTCCGGGGAGAGCGCCCGCGCGCCGTCGCCCGAGAACGTCCGGCGTTGAGCGCCCGCGCGCCGTCGCCCCAGAACGTCCCGCTTTGAGCGACCGCGCGCCGTCGCCCCAGAACGTCCCGCTTTGAGCGACCGCGCGCCGTCGCGACCTGGTTCCGGGCCGGCCGTGCGGGGCCACCGGAGTCTGGTGGGTCAGTCCGATCGCGTGCGCCGGTGGGCCCAGTCGATCGCGGGCTGCTCGACGAAGCGTCGCGAGATCCATCCGAGAAGGAGCGAGCCCGGCAAGACCAGCGCGGTGAGCCCGAAGAATTGCGCGTCGCCCCGGCCGGCAAACCAGCCGAAGGCATGCGCGAAGAGCAGGATCAGCGGAAAGTGCCAGAGGAAGGCACCGTAGCTCAC
>JAPOLW010000432.1 GCA_029976905.1 bacterium
GAAGGAGGACTTCGGTCACCCCGACACCCCGGGCGCGGACGGCGGCCAGCAGCCTTTCGGTCAGATGAAGACCCGCGGTCGGCGCGGCAACCGATCCGGGCTCGCGTGCGAAGACCGTCTGATAGCGCCCCCGATCCTCTCGACTGGGCCCGTCCGGTCGTCGGATGTAGGGCGGCAGCGGCGTTTCGCCGATCCGCTCGGCCAAGGCCACCACGTCGGTCCCGGGCGCAAAGGCCACCTCGAGGACACCATCCCCCAGAGATACGACCTCGACTTCGGCGCCCCCGGAACCGTCGAGAAGGAGCGTTTCGCCGACCCGCAAACGTCGCATCGGTCGCGCCATCGCGCGCCACACCCCCGAGCCCGGAACCGGCTCGGCCAACAAGAGGAGCTCCACCCGGCCGCCCGAACGCCGTTCCGCCCGCAATCGAGCGGGAAAAACCTTGCTGCGGTTGACGACCAGCAGATCCCCCCGGTCGAGCAGATCCGGCAGATCGACCACCCGCCGGTGTTCCAATTCGGGCACGCCGCTTCGGCGCACGATCAGAAGCGAGGCTCCGTCGCGCTCGGATGGAGGCGACTGCGCGATTCGGTCTTCGGGGAGTTCGTAGTGGAACGGGCTACTTGCCACGCTCGTCCTGGGCGTCGATGAAGGGCCGGACGAGATCGATGGGAACCGGGAACAGGGTCGTCGAGTTGTTCGGCCCCGCGATCTCCGTCAGCGACTGCAGATAGCGCAGAGTGAGCGCCATCGGATGGGTTGCCAGGACGGCCGCTGCGTCGGCGAGTTTCTGTGAGGCCTGGAATTCGCCCTCGGCCGCGATGACCTTCGCCCGTCGTTCCCGCTCCGCCTCGGCTTGTCTGGCAATCGCCCGTTGCATGTCGCTGGGCAGATCGATGTCCTTGATTTCCACGGTCGAGACCTTCACGCCCCACGGTTCGGTCTGTTGGTCGACGATGGATTGGATCCGGTCGTTGACCTTCTCGCGCTCGGCGAGCAATTCGTCGAGCTCGACCTGGCCACAAACGCTTCGCAGGGTGGTCTGCCCGATCATGTTGGAGGCGTAGACGTAGTTTTCGATCGCGATGACGGCCGCCTGTGGCTCGACCACGCGGAAATAGAGGACCGCGCTCACCTTCACCGACACGTTGTCACGGGTAATCACCTCTTGTGCGGGAATGTCCATCGTCACCGTGCGCAGATCCACACGCTGCATCGATTCGATGAGAGGAATCACGATGATGATCCCGGGCCCGCGCACTCCAACTACACGCCCGAGGCGGAAGATCACTCCGCGCTCATACTCCTGAACGATCTTCACGCCGCTCAGGACGAGCAGCACTACAATTCCGACGAACACCATCGTAGGCGTCATGCTCTCAACATCCTTTCTTCGTCCACCCGGTCGACCAGTAGCGTGAGCCCTTCGACCGCGACGACCCGAGCGCGGCAACCTGCCTCGATCGGTTTTTCGGAACGGGCCTGCCAGAGTTCTCCGTGAACGAAAATCGTTCCGTCTGGCGCCGTTGCCGTGCGCACTTCCCCGAGGCTACCCACGAGTGCCTCTCTTCCGGTGGTGGGCCCACCCCGCATGGCGCGGACCACGAGCGTTGCGACCACCAGCATCACCGACCCCACGGCGGCGGCGGCACTTCCGATCAACCAACGATCGATGCGGACTCCGGGATCGGATTCATCGAAGAGAAAGAGCGAGCCCAGCACGAACGCGACCAGCCCGACCCCTCCGACGATCCCGAAGCTGGGAAGAAAGAGCTCGGCGACCAGCAATCCGAGGCCCAGAACCAGGAGGACCAGTCCCGTCGTGTCGATCGGCAGCACCTGGAACGAGGCGGCGGCGATCGCCAGACAGAGGGCCCCCACGAGCCCGGGCACCAGCACACCCGGGTTCGACAACTCCAGGTACACCCCCAGAAGCCCCGCCAGAAGCAGGAGATAGGCCACACTCGGGTCGGCCAGGAGATTCAAGACCCGATGGCGAAGCGACATCTCGAAGGAATCGACCCGGGCCCCTGCCACGCGCAGCACTCTCTCCGTTCCTTCGACCAGCACCGTCCGGCCGTCGGCTTGGTTCAGAAGGTCTGCGACATCCACCGCAATCAGGTCGATCACGTTCTTTTCGAGGGCCTCACGATCGGTGACCGAGGCGGCACGGGTGACCGCCGCAGCCGCCCACCGCGCGTTGCGCCCACGCTCGGCGGCGATGGCCTTGGCAAACGAAGTCGTAAAGCTCTTGACCTTCCGTCCCATGGCGCCCTTGAGGGGGGCGCCCGTGCCCTGGACCGGTGTCGACGCCCCCATGTTGGTGCCCGGTGCCATCGCCGCGACATGGGCGGCCATGACGACGAAGACTCCGGCCGAGGCCGCACCCGCGCCGCTCGGCGCGACCCAGGCGATGACCGGAACGCGTGCGCCGAGCAGCATCTGGACCATGCTGCGCGTCGAGGAGAGAAGTCCGCCCGGGGTGTCGATCTGGAGCACGAGAGCGGCCGCGCCCCGGCGCTCGGCCTCCTCGAGACCTTCGGCCAGGAAGTCCGCGCTCGCGGCACTGACTGCGCCCTCGATGCGGAGCGAGAGCACCGCCGGGCGATCCTCGCCCCGCGCCATTCGCAAACTGACGCCGACGAGCCCCACCAGCAAGACGACGCCGAAGGCCCCGATCACGCGTGCGAAAGACCGAGACGCTCCATCACCTGCTTGATGTCTTCCCAAACCTGCCTCTTGTACGACGGATTGCGCAGTAGATGCGCCGGGTGGAACGTCGGCATCAGCGCGATGCCGCGATATTCGTGCCAATGGCCGCGCAACCGGGTGATCGGCGTCTTCGTCTCCAGGAGGGTCTGGGCGGCAAACTTCCCGAGCGCGACGATCACCTCCGGAGCCACGATCTCGATCTGGCGAGCCAGGAAGGGCGCGCACGCATCGACCTCCTCCGGCTCCGGATTCCGGTTGTCCGGGGGGCGACACTTGACCACATTGCAGATGTAGACTTCGGAGCGCGGGATCTTCATCCCTTTTTCGATGATGTCCGTGAGGAGTTCGCCGGCCCGCCCGACGAAGGGCACCCCCTGAAGGTCCTCATCGCGCCCGGGACCTTCGCCGACGAAGACGACACGGGCGTTCGGATTGCCCGTCCCGAAAACGATCTGCTTGCGGGTCCCCGAGAGCCGACAGCGGGTGCAGTCGCCGATCTCCGCGCGCAGGCCGCCGAGGTCATTGGACGACGAAGCGGCGGCCGCAGCAGATGAGACTGCCCCGGGTAGGTTCGCCTCTGGCATGGCGGACGCCACGTCGGATCGAGACACCTCCTGCGTCGCAAGGCCCCCGGGCCAATCCAACCCGGGGGGAATCTCGTCCACGCCGGACATTCCCAGCCACTGCGCGTGCGCCGCCAACGCCCGCGCAATCCTTCGTCCCTCTTGTGACACCCTGGTCTGGATCCTACGCTACCGGGGGGAAATGTCACCACTTCTCTTCACCGCCAGCATCGTGGTCGCCGTCGTACTCTTCCCCCGCGAAGCCCTCGCGTGGGGGCCGGTCACCCATCTGGTGCATGGCGCGATGCTTCTCGAGCGACTGGGACAACTGCCACCCGACGTCGCCGCACTCCTCAGCCGCTTTCCGTATGAATACCTCTACGGCTGCATCGGTGCCGACATCGTCCAGGCGAAAAAGTTCACCAAGAGTCTCTACACCCACTGCCATCACTGGAACACCGGCTGGGCCGTACTCGATGGCGCCAGCAACGAGGCCGAACGCGCGTTCGCGCGGGGCTACCTCTCCCACCTGGCAAGCGACACCTTCTCCCACAACTACTATCTGCCCGTCCGACTGATCAGCAGCTTTCGCAACACCTCGATGAGACACGTCTACTGGGAGGCACGCTTCGACGCGAACCAATCCGAGGCGCGCTGGCCTCTGCTGACGCTGATCGCGTCCAACCTGTACCCACACTGCGAC
>JAPOLW010000433.1 GCA_029976905.1 bacterium
TGGTCCCTCCCCAAGACCGCCGAGGCGTTCGAGGTCTTCATGGACCGGCGTCCGCGCAGTGAGCGCGTATGCGCTGAGCCCCGAGCTGCGTGCGACCTCGGGCATCACGGCGACGACCTCGGGGTCGGCGGCCACCCGTCGCTTCCATCTCGCCCGGTGCGGTGGCCACCAGGCCAGGTCGTGGGAGAGGATCTGACCGAAGCCGATGGCTGCCAGCGATTCGACCGCCCCGACGTTGGGCAGGGCGTTCCCGATCTGCGTCAATTGTTCCGCAAGCGGAGTGTCGAACGAATTGTAGCAACTCGACGAGGGTTTCGGGTTCCAGCTCTGTAGGAGTAGATGTCGCGCCTGGCTCGCCCGCGAGAGTGGATTCTCGAGCGAAGCCACCGGCACGTCGAAGACGGGACCGTGGTTCACGGCGCGTACGAGTTCGATGTCCTCCTCGGGGGGGCGTGCTTCCCAGGCGAAGAGATCGAGTGCGGATCCGAAATTCCAGCGGGCGAATTCTGGCACCAGACGCTCCGCTCCGATCGCCAGCGTGAGGAGCGCCACCAGCGCGATCCCGGCGCGCCGGGGAAGGCGGTCTGTGATCACCAGCATGCCGTACCCCGCCAGGAGGGCGACGGGCACCCAGAGTCCGATGACCACGGCGAAGAGGGCGCGCACGGCGTCGAGTCCGGGTACGATCTGGCTCAGCAGAGCGAGCAGGCCGGGAAGCGCCCAGTCAGTCCCGGGGATCGGGATTTCGGTGGCCGATGCCCATACGACGGTGAGGGCAGCGGCCAACATGGCGGCGCGGGGGTCGTCGCCGCGCACGGCTCGCTTGTGGACGAAGCGGTCGAGAAGACCCGCCAGCGCGAGGACCAGGCCGAGGCCCCCGACGAAGTAGGGGGAGCCGGGGCCGTAGGCTCCCATGCGGAAGAGTGCGGTCGGCCGTCCGGACAGGACGTCCCAACTTGCACGGGTGTCGAAGTAGGGGAGGAGCACGACGCAGGCGACGCCGATCGAGAAGGCGAGGCTTGTGGCGAGGGGCAGAGCCACGGAAGGGATCCGCCGGGGAAAGCGGGCCGCGAGGAAGAGGCCGTACACCGCGGTCACGAGAGCCACCGCGAGCAGAACGTAGATGGTCTCGAGAGCTTCGAGTGCGAGGAAGAGACCGAGTCCGGCGGCCGGAAGCCACCGGCGGTTGCCGGTAAAGAGTTGGTGCAGGAAGAGCAGGATCAGTGGAAGCCAGAACTCGGCGTGCAGATAGGGGTGCCCTCCGTCGATGATGCGTGGCGGCGCGAGCAGCAGGAAGAGCCCGGCGACGAAAGCGGCGCCACCATGACGGACGAAGTTGTACGTCAACAGATACATCGTGACGCCGGGAATCCAGAGGGTCAGGACGAGCATCAGGTTGTAGGCGAGGATCGGATCCGACGTCAGCGCCCAGGGGATGGCGATCAACAGCCCCTCGCCGAACATGTGCTCGCCGAGCGTGAACGATTGGGGAAACGGAAAACATTGACCGTCGCCCAGCAGGCTCCACGGCTCGGTCAGAAGAAGGTGCGCATTGCGCACGAGGACCGACACGACCATCGACTGATCCATGTGGCCAAGCCACCGGAAACCCGGATCGATCCCCGAATTGTAGGGCAGGAGATGCGTGGGGTTGGGAAGAACGTGCCTCAGAACGAGGAGGGAGGCGACGAAGTACACCAGAGTCGCAAGAGCGAAACACGTCCATTCCCGTCGGGACCAGGTGCGCCTCATGGCTGGATTCGCTCCGTTGCCGCAGGGGGTTCGCGGCCGCTCTCGGCGAGGCGGGCGCGGCGACGACATTGGCCCGGGCGATGGAGCTTCCTCACGCGGGTCAAGCTATCCCATCGGATCGCGCCGCGCGAACCAGCCCGTTGGTGAAAGGCTGGCGGCGCGCCTGCGGCGTCGGGGCAGGATGCGCACCTTGCGTCGCGCGAGCACGTGTTCGGGGGCGGCGGTGCGGGACACCGAGACCGTATAGATGCCAGGGCGCTCGGGTGTACCGGACTCCACGGGGATGGAGAGCGTGCCCGTGACGCCGAGGGCGATGGGCAGCAGCGCGCGCGTTTGCCCCTCGTAGGCCACGCGACCGTCTGGCGTCTGCCAGCGTACGAGGAGTTCGCTCGGCGCGAGCGGTTCCGGATGCCGGAATGTCTGCGGCGCGTCGTTGGAGAGGGTGAAGTCGATCTCGACCGGGGAACCGCGTGCTTCCAGGACGTCGTTCGTTGGCACGGGTCGTAGGTGCCTGAACTCGGCCGTGAACTCTGTCGGCGCCAGGATCCGGTACGCATCGATCACCCCGGTGCTGCCGAGGGGGGCGAGTCGCCGTCGGGCTCCGGCGTCCGCGTCGAGTATGCCGGCGAAGGCCTCGGCGCGTCGCACGCCGCTGCGGTTGCGGTTCACGAAGAGGGTCTCGAAGCCCAGCGCCCCGAGCGCGTCGGTTGCTGCGGCATGTGGAAGTTGCGCCGCGAGTCCGATGACCTGCGTATTCACCGGAGCGAGGAAGGAGTTATAGCAGGCCGCCATGGGCCGTGGATCGTAGCTGGCCTCGAAGAGGGACTTCGCGAGGTCGAGGCGCTTGCTGCCGTCGTCGAGGCCCAGCGGATAGCTCACCAGGGGGCCCCGTCCGGTGCGGCGCAGGAGCTCGAGGGTCTCGGGAGGGGGTCGGGAATCGAGGGTAAACAACTTGAAGTTCCGCCCGAATCCGAATTCGGCGACCGGGGGAAGCAGGCGCAACGACAGAAGCGCGCACGCACAAAGCGCGGCTCCCAGGATCGGCGCCCAGGGGGCCGGGCGTAGCCGTTCCACCAGCGCGAGGACGCCGTAACCGACCAGGAAGGACGTCGCGATTCCAGTGCCGACTGCGACGGCGCTCAGGGCACGAACCGCGCTCAGGCCGGGCACGACGTCGCGCAGCAGGAGGAAGGGGGATGGAATGGAGATGCCGAGGCCCGGAAGTGGCGTGGGGCCCGTCGCGATCCAGGCGATCAGCAGGCCGCCCAGCGCGAAGGCCGCGCGAGGGTCCTCTCCGTCGACGAGCCTCGGGCCGCGCAGGCGGTCGAGCGCGGCGATCGCGACGAGGACGAGGACGAGGACCCCACAAAAGGCGTCGCCGCCGCGCGCGAAGTCCCCGGGCTCGAGGAGGATGGAGGTCCGCCCCGAGAGGAGGTTCCATCGCGCTTTGGTCTCCAGGTAGGGCGCAAAGAGCGTCCATGCGGCGGCTCCGGCCACGGCGAGCGCCGTCGCGAGGCGGGGAAGCACGCGCCGCCAACCGGTGTGATGGCGCGCGAGGAGGTAGAGGCCGTAGACGCTTGCGACGATGCCGGTGGAGAGGAGCGGATAGAGACTCTCGAAGATCTGGAGACTCGAGAACGACGCGAGGCCGAGGGCGTCCCGCCAACGCCCGGAGACGAAGAGGCGGTGGAGGAAAAGCAGTACGGCGGGAGCCCAGATGTCGCCGTGGACGTACGGGTGCGAGGGGTCGATCAGCCGCGCCGGCACCAGCGCGAAGGCGAGACCGGCGACGAATGCCGCCGGTGGACTCCGCGTGAACCGGAGCGACAGGAAGAACATCGTGATCGCCGGGATCCAGATCGTGAGGATGAGCACGGTGTTGAAGGTCAGGATGGGGTCGTGGGAGAGGGCGTAGGGAAGGGCCGCCAGCAACCCGATCCCAAACATGTGCTCGCCCAGCGTGTAGGCGCGCGGCATCGGGTAGCATTGCCCCGCATCGGCGAAGAGATCCCAGGGACGCGAGGTCAGCAGGTCGGCATTGCGCACCATGGTCGCGATCACCATGGCTTTGTCCTGCTGATCGATCCGTTGCAGGAGGCTTCGTCCGTGGATGGCCGCGGGATAGGCAAGCCTCGTCGCCGGTGCGGGCAGAACGTTGCGAAACGTGAGCAGGGCCACGGCGAGATACGCAAGGATGGCAAGGGCGGCGCAGGTACGCCGC
>JAPOLW010000434.1 GCA_029976905.1 bacterium
CGCGCCGGTGCCCTCCCGCGAGGGTCTCGACCGCTCCGCCACCGGCGCAGTCCCCGGTGGCGACTCGAGGCTACTGGAGATTCGGGGCAAAAACGTGCTTTGAATTTTCTACCTTCAGCGGCGACTCGCGCGACGGGCTTCTCGTGTTCCGTTGGACACGGAGGTCCGGCGGCGCTCGAGCTCGGACGCCAGCGCCTCGTCCCAGGGTCGCGACGCCATTGCCAAAACATCGCCCTTCGATAGCATCATGGCTTCATCCGGTAGAAAGCAAGAAAGCGAGCGATGACGGGGAAAGATACGAACACCACGAAGGAGCAGACGAGCACCGGGACCCGGGACGCGACGGGGAAGCACGAAGAAGCAACGACCGGGAGTCTTCCGGCAGAGCCCCTTCGGAAAGGCGGATGAAGGACCGGTGCACCGTCTTCTCTCCGCTCGCGGTGTGCGGGCGCACGTCATGCGCCGCTGGTCATGGGCGGCGCCCTTGCTGCTCGCAGCTGCCTGGACGGTCACGTCCTGCGCGACAGACCCAGGGGAGTCGCCCGAGCTGTGGCCTTCGAGCCGGCTCGTCGACCTGATTCCCCGCGACCGCCTCCCGCGCCATTTGCGAGGCCGCGTCGCTGAGGTCGGCGACGTTCGGCGCCCGACCTTCTACGTCGTGAAGGCGGTCAGTCGGCAGCTTCGCGCGTGTCCCGAGGCGAAGGCGAACTGCTTCTTTACGGACCTTCGGCCACCGGGACGCGCTCCATCCGCGCTGGTGAGGATTCCCCGCGCGATGCCCAGTTCCGATCGTAAGCGACAGACGTCCTACGCTTGGGAAACCATCGGTCGGATCGGGCGCCGGATTCGCACGAACGCAGAGGGCGCAGTGGCGGTCTGGGAAATGCCGTCGCTCGAACGGAACGATGTGACGACCCCCCCGGTCGAGATCCTGCCCGGCAGTGAGCTCCGCTTCGCGACGGCCACGCAGCCCGTGGCCTGGAACGTAGCGACCGCCCCGGTGGACTTCGTGGTCCTCGCGCGCCGCAGTGGCGGCGACCGTGGGAACCCGATCGAGCTCTTTCGAACCCGCATGGATCCAACCGCGGTCGCGGCCGATCGAGCTTGGCGCGACCATCGGATCCCGCTGGACCGGCTGGCCGGCGAGACGGTTCGGATGGAGTTCCAGGTTCGGAAGGCAGATCCCGACGATCCGCGGTTCCAACTTCCCTTGTGGGGCGACCCCGCGATCTGGAGTCCTTTGCCCGAGGGGGACCGCCCCCCGTGGATCGTTCTGGTGTCCGTCGATACGCTGCGCGCCCAGAGCATGAGCACTTTCGGGTACGAGATCGAGACCACGCCCAGCTTCTCGAAGCTCGCGGAGCAAGGGACGCTGCTCGAGAACGCCTATACGACGTTCATCAACACGGCGGCGCACCACTCCATGCACACGGGCAACTACCACACGCGATGGCGGATCCCTGCCGCGTCCACGACCCTGGCGGAGCGACTCGGTTCCTACGGGTACCCCGCGGCCGCGTTCACCGAGAACGCGATGCTGATCGCGGCAATGGGTATGGAGCGGGGGTTCGGCCTGTACGCCGAGAACAAGCAGGTGACGCTGGGCGACGCCAAGACGACCTTCGCGCAGGCCCTATCATGGGCCCAAGCAAACAGGCGAAGCCCGTTCTTTCTGTTCGTTCACACCTACGCGGTGCACGCCCCGTATGATCCCGAGCCGCCATACGACTCCGCACTCGTCGAGGAGTTCGAACGTGCCGGGGTCGAGGGCGACCTGCGGCTCTACGAGCAAGAGGTCCGCGAGCTCGACGACGACCTGGCGCGTTTTGTGCGCGGCTTGGCCGCGACCCTTCCCCCAGAGCGGCTCCTTCTGATCGTCACGGCCGACCACGGAGAGGAGTTCCTCGAGCACGGCGAACGATACCACATGCAGCCGTACGACGAGGTACTCCACGTTCCGCTGCTGTTTCTCTGGCCCGGGCACGTGGCGGCGGGCCGGCGAGTCGGCATCCCGGTGTCGCTCACTGACATCGTTCCGAGCGTTCTCGACTTGCTGGGGCTGCCGGTTCCCGGAGACGTCGACGGGGTCAGCCTCGCACCTCTACTCCGATCACCTGCTGGCTCGATCGATCGACAGATCGTGTTCGCGAACGGAGGATTTGGCGAGGGAGGCCCTCGACTGGTCGCCCGCTCGCTCGACCACAAGTGCATCAAGCGATCGTCGGTCGGGCCAGAGTGCTTCGATCTCCGCGCAGATCCGTTCGAACGAAATGCTCTGCCCGTCGACGCGGCTCCCGAGTTTGGCACGTTGCTCGAAGCCCTCGCGGACCACGAGGCGCTCGTGGCCAGCCGACGGCCGGGCGGACCGGCCGCAATGTCGCCGAATCAGGCGCCGCCGACGGACGACCCTGAGCGCAAGCGGAAGCTCGAGGCGCTGGGCTACGTCGAGTGAGGACGGAAGAAGGGAAGACCGAGGCGTCGACATCGAGATGGGTCGCCGCCTTCCATCCTCGAGCCCTGGCCTCGTCTCCGCCTACTTCAGCGCCTCCTCCACGAAATCGAGCCGGTCGTTGCCGAAGTACATCTCACCGCCGACGAAGAAGGTCGGAGCACCGAAGGCGCCTCTCTCGTGCGCCTCGGCCGTGTTGGTCTTGAGCTTTTCCTTGACCGCCGGTTCCTGGGCGCGCTCGAGAATCCGATCGGCGTCGAGCCCGACACCCGAGATCACGTCGCGCACCACCGCCTGGTCGCCGAGGTTCTTGGGATCGCGCCACATCGCGTCGAACATCGCCGCGTGGAATTCGGGAAAGCCGCCTTCCTCGAGGGTCACGAGCGCGGCGCGCATGAGGGTCACCGTGTTGATGGGGAAGGCGGGGTTGAACTGAAGCGTGATTCCGTAGCGCTTGGCCCAGCGCGAGAGGTCCGTGGTCATGTACTTGGCCTTGTTGGGCACGGTGATGGGCGCGGGGTTCTCGGCCGACTTTTGCAACGCGCCCAGGAGGATCGGGCGGTAGTCCACCTCGGCGCCGGTGCGCTCCACGATCCCCGGAAGTTGGGTGTTGGCCAGGTAGGTGAACGGGCTCACGTAGTCGAAGTAGTACTCGAGTGTCTTTCCCATTGGTCGTCTCCTTGGGCTGGGTGGTTTTCCGCCGGTTCTGTCGGCTCAGCCGACTCTGCGGCCACCCTCTCGTATGATCTGGTAGAGACCGGCGTCCAGTGGGACGTAGCGCTCTCCGTCCAGGAAGTAGAGTGGATCCCCGACCTTCGACGGGTCGTAGCCGTCGCGCCGGTAATCGACCTTTTGGTGCTTGAAGGTCACGGTGATCTGCATGTCTCGCTGCAGGCAGATGAAGTACGGCCGCATGTAGCCCGGCAGCTCGCGGACCACGAAGGCGGCGAACTCGTCGAGGTCGAAGGTGTCGTCGTGGTTGATGCTGGCCATCCCTGCGCGGCCGTCGCTTCCGGGCACCTCTACGCCGTACACGTTCGTCTCGAGGACACCACGGGCGCCGTTGAGGAGCTCGGCCACCTCGTTCGTGGACACGTTCTCTCCCTTCCAGCGGAACGTGTCGCCCACCCGGTCGGCGAAGGAGAGCCAGCGGTCGTCGTGCAGGGTGAGCAGGTCGCCACTGTTGAAGTACCGGTCGCCGTCTTTGAACACGTTCTGTAGGATCTTCTTCTTCGTCGCTTCGGGGTCGGCGTAGCGGCCACGACCAGCGCGCGCTCCGCCCGGCCTCACCCCAGACCTCTTCGACGACTTCCCCGCCGCCTGAGCGCCACACCCGGCACCGGCCCGCCGCCGCCGTGTCCGCGACCCCCTGCGCCCGCGATCAGCCTCCGGGACACGCCCCGCGGCTTCCGATCAGCCCCCGATGCCCAGAGCAGCCGCGCCGGTGCCCTCCCGCGAGGGTCTCGACCGCTCCGCCACCGGCGCAGTCCCCGGTGGCGACTCGAGGCTACTCG
>JAPOLW010000435.1 GCA_029976905.1 bacterium
CGGTCATCCTGCTCGGCCTCCGCCGGGTGGGCGCCGAGTAGACCGACCGATCTGACCCTCCCCCCGCAGACCGGTCCGGCCCGAATAGTAGAGAGGGCTGGATGGGGAAGGAGGGAACGACATGGCGAGGAAGCGACGCGACGCGGCGCAGATCATCGCGAAGCTGCGCGAGGCCGAGGTCGAGCTGGGGCGTGGGAAGACGACGGGCGACCGATTCGCATTCTGACGATGATCGACGAGTGTACGCGAGAGAGCCTGGCCATCCGGGTCGGGCGACGTCTGTGCCCCGAGGACGTCCTCGATCTGCTGGCTTGCATCTTCGGTCAGACACCCACCTTCCCTCCGGAAGCGACCGTTGGTGTCTCCGGGCCGAACCAGCCGGCCGGCAGGTAGAGCAGATAATAGCAAAGGGCTGCGAAGCTGAAGGCTCCGATCTCGAGCGTGGCGAAGATGCCAAGGTGGAATGCAACGCCATACAGAAGCGCGATCTTTCGGGTCCGGCGGAAACAGACGAGAACCGGGAAGAGCAGCTCCCATCCGAGTGTCAGCCAGGTCAAGGGGGCGTACACCCACCACGGGATCGTGGTGAGAAACTCGAACCGACCCATCGAGGCGGTGCCGAGCGCCTTCGCGATCGCCTCCCCCGAGATCCAGTTCCCGACTCCCGGTCCGCCGGGCACGGGAAGCTTGCTCAGGCCTGTGAACAGATAGACGAGCGCAAGCTGGACCTGCGCGAGGCGAAAGGCCCATGGCGGCACCCACGGGTCGCCGTCTTCGCCGCGTCGGCGTCGCCGGGCGTGATCCAGGCTCCAGCGGGCTCCTGCCGGCATCAGCATCAGGTAGAGGGCGGCCACCTGTAGAAGAAAGTCTCCTCCGTTCATCACGTATGGGCTGCGTTGATGGAGGCTCACCAGAAGCGCCCACATCACAATGCAGCTGATCCGCGTGCCGAGGCCGACGGCGACGCCGCCTGCAGAGAGGAGGAGTGCGCCAAGGGCGACGTGAACCTCTCCGGGAGTCGCGTTCGCCGAGAGGAGACTCCAGCGCCCACCACCCTGGGAGACTTCGAAGAGCCGCGCCGGAAAGAGCCCGGTTGCTCCAAAGTAGTCGACCGCGTGCGGCGCGAACGAAGCCGCGGCATCGAAGGCGACGAGGGTGCCCACGGCAATGCGGAACACGGCGAGTCGCTCTGCTCGGACCGGAGCGGTCCAGAACGTCCAGATCGTCGTGGCCCAGTCGCTCACGGAACATCCTCGTGCATCGACCGGGCACGGCGAACAGGCCAGTCTGGAAAAAATTCCGGGATCAGCTCCAACGTGTCGATGCGAAAAACCTCGAGCGGTTGGCCGTCATGCGCGCTTTTGACCGCGACACTGAGCAGGTCGACGAATCGGATCGAGGCGGGAGACGTTCCGGTCCGTTCGAGCCAGCGACGGATGCGCCACGCGGCGTACGCGGTTCGGATTCCGATCCATGCCCTGCCTGGGCTCGCCGCTCGAGACTCGTACTTCTCGATGCGACCCGTTCCGAAAGCGAACCTCCAGTCCGCCGTGCGGGCGGCCTCGCTCACACGGCTCAGATCGAACGTTTCGCGGAGCTCCGCGGAAAGGCCTGGCCCTGCCGCTGGCAGGAGAAAGACGGGCGGGCCGGTTTCGCGTCCGAGGCGGACGATCGGGATCCGAACGTGATCCGGGAAATACGCGCCAAACATCGGCCAGCGCTGATCCGCGCCGAGTGCCGAAAGAAACTCCGCGGAGATACCGCTGAGAGGGATGGGCCTTCGCAGAAAGCCGCTGACGTTTTGAACCAACAGGGCTGCGAGAAATACGGGCACGAACACCGCACCGAGTGCCGTATAGAGCTTGCGTCGGATTCCCCGCGCCATGAGGAACACTAGGTCGAGGGCTTTTCGATGGCAATCCGGGTCACACCCGGCACCGGCCCCGCGCCGCCGTGGCCACGATCCCGTACGCCGACGCGCTCAGAGCAGTTCCTCGAGAGGGGCCCGATCCCGTCGGGGTTCGACCCGCTGACCGGGTTTTGGATCAAGGGCCCCAAAGCGAAACAGATCAGGGCGGCGATGGCGTCCGAGCGGGCGATCTAGAACGCAGGGGTGACGAGCGACTGAATCGAGAACGCGCTTGCGGCTCAGGGGGAAGGGGGAAGTCGATACCCGACCAGGCTGGGCGGTGTAGCCAGCCCGATCGGCCAGACCAGAAGGTCCCCCGCGACGGCTGGCCAACCGTTGATGTTACCGGGCGCGGTGATCGTGTGGATCGTCGCGCCGGTCTTGCGGTCGAGCGCGTAGATCGTGCCCTGGAAGGTTGCGGTGAGCACGACATCATTGACGACGGTCGTGGCGCCCAGGGGGTCGCCGGCCACCTTTACGTCCCATAGAATCGAACCGTCCCGCGCATCGATCGCCACCACCTGTCCATCCGCGGTGCCGAGATCCGAACCGATGTAGGAGGTGCGGTTTGGGTAGAGCGTCGTGGGCGCGTTGAGGGTAGCGACGTAGACCATGCCGTCTGCGGTCGAAGGAGGGGTCAGAACGCCACCGAAGGTACCCGGCCAGACGGCGGTCGGCCCGTCGAGTTGCTCGAGATCGTCGTTGCGATGGATGCCGACCTCGGTTCTCCAGAGAGGCCGCCCGGTCTCGATGTCGAGGCCGACGACCACGCCCGCCTTGCCGGTGGTGACGAGGATCTCGCGCCCACCGACGTCAACGATCATGTTGAAGAGCAGGTCTCGGTCGAAGAGGTCGTGGGGCGTGACCTGGTGGTACCAGTCGAGCTCCCCACTCCCGATCTCCAGGGTCAGGACGGAATTGGTGTAGAGGTTCGGGCCGGGGCGGCTGGTGCCGTTGGGAAATTCGGCGGTGCCGACGAAGGGTGCAGGATTGGCTACGGCCCAGTAGATCTTCCCGCGCTCGGGGGAGAGGGCAGGAGGGGCCCAGGATCCCCCACCGGAGTTCACGTCGGGGTTGCCCCAGAAGTCCTCGGAATCGATGGTGTCGAAGGTCCAGTCGACGTCGCCCGAATCGGCGTCGAGGGCGTGGAGGACCCCTCCGTCGCCGCCGGTGTAGATTCCCCGGAGGCTGATGGGAACCGAACTCGCGAAGACCCGATCGCCGAAGACCGTCGGTTGGATGTCGACACCGCCGGTCGAGGTCTGGAGGATGGAGCGCCGCCAGATCTCTCTTCCCGTCCTGGCATCGAGTGCGATCAGGCCCGTGACCCCTTCGAGGGCGAAGACCTTGCCCCAGCCCACGGCGACCCCATTGGGTCCGATCACGAACTGGCTCTGCTCATGCTTCCAGCGGAGTTCGCCCGTCGAACGGTCCACCGCGTGGACGTTCGAACTCAGGTCCTGGATGTAGACGGTGTCTCCGAGGATCAGGGGCGTGGTCGCCGCATTGCCGTAGGCACCCGAACCCGGCATGGGGTGGGACCAGGCGACCTCCAGTCGAGCGACATTGGAGGCATCGATCGTGGAATCGGTCGTAGCGCGGGTATTGGAATAGTCGCGTCCAGGAAGCGGCCAATCCCTGGCGTTGGCTGCGACCTCCGGAGGAATCCCGTCGAGAGGCGTCACCGTCGGTGTAACGTCGGAGCAGGCGACGGCCAATGCGGCGAGAACCGCGACGAGTAGCTCGGCTCGGGTCGCAACCATGAGACCTCCTTCTGGTCGATCGCGGTACCGATGTCCACCTCCGTGCTAGGGATCGGACATGGCCAGCCATTCGTTGCTGCAATGGGGGATCGGCATCTTCGTCTGCGGACTGGCGATCCGCCTTGCCGGGGGGGAGCCCTGGTCTGCGGTCGCGCTCGGCGTGCAGATCCTCAGCAAGTACCAGGCGAAGTACAGGAAGAAGCCGAAGCCCGAGGAATCGCCGCAGGTCCGCCGAGATGCCGAGATGCCGCCGAGATGCCGCCGAGAAGCGAGATGCCGTTGAGATTAG
>JAPOLW010000436.1 GCA_029976905.1 bacterium
GCGTCTGCGGGAATACGTGGAGGCCCTCCGGGCGATCTGGCGCTGCTGGGAGAAAGGCGAGAAGCTCGATTTCGAAGGGGAGCATTACCGCTTCACGCTCATGACTCCCGAGTTCGCGCCGCCCGCAACCGGACTGCCGCCGATTCCGGTCACGATCGCCGCGGTGCGGCCCGCGATGCTGAAGCTCTCGGGTCGGATTTGTGATGGCGTGCGCCTGCACGGCTTTGCGACCAAGAAATACGTCGACGAGGTGGCGATCCCGCAGATCGAAGAGGGGCTCGCGAAAGCCGGCCGGGACCGCTCGACCTTCGAAATCTGGGGCGGCGGCTTCGTCGTCACCGGGAAGGACGAAGAGTCGCTTGCCGCCGAGCGCGAGGCCATCCGATATCGGGTCGCCTTCTACGGCTCGACCCGCAGCTATCACCCCGTGCTGGCCGTGCACGGTTGGGAGGATCTGGGCATGAAGCTGCACGCCATGTCCAAGGCGGGCCAGTGGAAGGAGATGGCCGCCGAGGTCCCCGATGATGTACTCGAGACGTTTGCCGTGATCGCAACCTACGACGATCTGGCCCAGCGTCTGGACGAGCGCTTTGGTGGAATCACCGACAGCATCACGCTCGGCATGCCGCGTGGAATTCCCGAGGGCGAGGCGCGTGAGTTACTCCAGGACATCCGGAGGATCGCAAGTCCGTTCCAGGGATTCCCCCGCGATTGGACCTGACACGGCGCGCGGCGCCTCGTTTTGTCGGCGGCCGCGGCGGACGCAGCGGCCGGCCTCGTCGCTATCGAGCCGCGGGCGGGTCGGAAGACGGTCGGCCGATCCACGCGCCCGGGCGACGGGCCGATCTCGGCTTGCAAGGTCCGCGGCGGGGTGTTGGGAAAACCGAATGGATTTTGCACACTCCGAGAGCGCACAAAAGTACGTCGAACTCGCTCAGAGCTTCGTCGCCGAGCGGGTCGTGCCGAGCGAGGCGACCTACGAGCAGCAGTTGGTCCACTCGAACGACTGGACCCGGTGGCGCATTCCTCCGATCGTCGAGGAATTGAAGGCCGAGGCTCGCGCGCTCGGCCTGTGGAATCTCTTCCTGCCGGATCTGGAGTATGGTGCGGGTCTGGACAACCGGGATTATGCGCCGGTAGCCGAATGTACGGGGCGCAGCTTTCTCGCCCCGGAGGTGATGAATTGCAACGCTCCGGACACCGGGAACGCCGAGGTCCTGGTGAAGTACGGCTCGGACGTGCAGAAGAAGCGATGGTTGGAGCCCTTGCTCGCCGGCGAGATCCGCTCGGGCTTTGCGATGACCGAGCCGGAGGTCGCCTCGAGTGATGCGACCAATATGCAGGCGACGTGCGAGGTCGTCGGAGACGAGGTCGTGCTCAACGGCCGGAAGTGGTGGACCAGCGGCGCCGGCGACCCACGCTGCGCCTTCTTGATCTTCATGGGCGTCACCGACCCCGAGGCGGAACGACACCAGCGCCATTCGATGGTCCTGGTGCCGCGGGATGCGCCGGGAGTGAATACGATCCGGATGCTTCCGGTCTTCGGTCAACTCGACGAGCCGCACGGCCACGCGGAGATTGCCTTCGAGGACGTCCGCCTACCACGCGACAGCATCATCGCCGGCCCTGGCCGAGGTTTCGAGATTGCCCAGGGGCGATTAGGTCCGGGACGGATCCATCATTGCATGCGAGCGATCGGCGCCGCCGAGCGCGCTCTCGAGCGTCTGTGTGAACGGGCTCTGGGGCGCGTCGCCTTCGGCAAGCCGCTGGTCAATCTGGGCGCGAATCGCGACATCATCGCCGAAAGCCGGATGGCCATCGACCAGGCTCGCCTCCTTACCCTGCGGGCCGCCTGGGCGCTCGACACGGTCGGGACCTTTGGCGCGCTGGTCGACATTTCGGCGATCAAGGTCGTCGCGCCCAATGTCCTCCAGAAGGTCGTCGACGCGGCGATCCAGATCCACGGCGGAGCCGGTATGGCCGATCCCGAGCTCGCCCGGCTGGCGGCGACGGCACGCGCTCTGCGGATCGCCGACGGCCCGGATGAGGTGCACCGCGGCATGGTGGCCCGGCTCGAACTCGGGAAATACGGACGTCCCCGCGCCTGATCGGAGTCCGGTCCACGTACGAGGAGTCGAAGATGGCCTACGAACAGATCGAGATGGAGATTCGCGACGCCGTGGCCCTGGTCACGCTCAACCGCCCCAAGCGCCTCAACGCCTGGACGCCGAAGATGTCCGAGGAACTGGCGTCGGCCTTCGCAGAGGTCAATTCCGACCCGGCCGTGGGCGCGATCGTGCTCACCGGCGCGGGGCGTGGCTTCTGCGCTGGCGCCGACATGTCGGATACCTTCCAGACGCGCATCGACGGCAAAGATCCGGGAGCCGATACCGCGGCTGGCGAGGGCGGCATGCCGGCCGGTCTGGACTGGGTCGATTTGTGTCGGACGTCCAAGCCTCTGGTGGCAGCGGTCAACGGTGCGGCTGTGGGCGTGGGGTTGACCATGATCCTCCCGTTCGACGTGTTGATCGCCTCGCAAACAGCCCGGCTCTCGATGGCCTTCGTCAAGGTCGGGCTCGTGCCCGAACTCGCCAGCACGCACTACCTGGTCCAGCGCATGGGCTTTGGTCGGGCGAGCGAGATGTGCCTTTCGGGGCGTTTGGTTCCGGCCGAGGAGGCCCATGCCCTCGGACTTGTCGATCGTCTGACGGCGCCCGAGTCCCTCCTCGACGAAGCGCTTGCGTGCGCGGGGGCGATTGCCGCCAACCCTTCGCCACAGCTCCGGATGATCAAGGAACTCCTCACCGAAAACGGCACGGCGACCGATCTACGCGAGATCCAGCGGCGCGAGACGCGGCTCTTGCGGGAGTGTTGGACGACACCGGAGCACAAGGAGGCGGTAGCCGCCTTTCTGGAGAAGAGGGCGCCGAAGTTCCGCTGAGCGGCGGCGAAGGGCGGAGGCCGGCTCACCCCACGAGACGCAGTGCCAGGTAGGGCCCCACGTTCAGCAGAAGGATTCCGATCTTGTAGATGCCCATGAGTCGGTAGTGGATCTCGTCGAAGGACTCGTGCCGGATCGTGAACCAGCGTCCGTGCGTGCGTTCGAGCCAGTCATGGGCGAAGAGGAAGAAGCCGCCCCAGAGCAGCAGGACCGCCAGTTGGATCAGGGTGCACCATCCCAGAGCGGCGCGCAGGATTTCGAGGGACATGGTGATCTCCTGGATCGCGGCGACTCAATCGCCCTCTGCGGTCTGGCTTTCGCCTGCGATCAGAAGGGCGACGAAGACGACGATCCCACCGAAGAAGCCTGCAATCAGCCAGGGCCCTGGCGGTCGGCTACGTTGGGCGGCGAAGATTCGGCAGACGATGGCGTAGGTGATCTGCATGGCCACAGCCGTGGCGATCGTCACGTCGGGTTTCAGATCGGGCGCGACGAAGTGGAGTCCACTCACCACACCGAGTATCATCGCCATCGTTTCCACCTTGATTCTCCTGCCCGTAGAACTGTAGTGCATAGGCGCGTCGAGAGCGAATGTTGGAGGTGCGTCGAGTCATGTCCAAGTCCGAAGGTGCGGAATCTGTCTGGCAGTGGTTGGTCGAGCAGGGCGAGGAGACCGTCTCCCAGGTCGCCGGGGACGTCCTACAGAACCCCCGGGTCTCCGAGGCCCTCGCGGGTGCGTTCAAGCGCGCGGCCCAGACCAAGGGCGAAATCGATCGAAACGTCGAGCGCATGCTCGGCGCCCTCAACGTGGTGACACGAACCGATCATGAAGAGTTGCTTCGCAAGATCGATGCATTGCAGGGCAGTCTGGTGAACATCAACATCAAGCTCGACCGACTTCTTGCGCAGAAGGAAGCGGCCAAGGGGGCCAAGCCAGCGCCACGGCGGTCGCCCGGTCGGGCGACGTCGCAGAAGTCCTGACGGCGGTCGCCCGGTCGGGCGACGTCGCAGAAGTCCT
>JAPOLW010000437.1 GCA_029976905.1 bacterium
CCCCGCGGGCGGCATGAAGCGAGTTGGCCCCGCGGGCGGCATGAAGCGAGTTGGCCCCGCGGGCGGCATGAAGCGAGTTGGCCCCGCGGGCGGCATGAAGCGAGCTGGCCCCGCGGGCGGCATGAAGCGAGCTGGCCCCGAGGGGGTGGGATGAAGCGAGCTGGCCCCGCGGCCCTGCGGCGATGAACCTCCGCGAGGCTCTGGCGGTAGCCGAACGCCGTCTGGCGGCCGCCGGTTGCGAGACTCCGGCTCTCGACGCGCGCGTCTTGCTCGGTCACGTGACCGGCCGCGATCACGCGGGGCTGGTGGCCCACGACCGCGATCCCCTCGGCGCGCAGGCGGCGGCCTTCGAGGCCGCGCTCGGTCGGCGCGAAAAGCGGGAGCCGGTCGCCTACATCGTGGGCGAGAAGGAGTTCTTCTCGCTGCCCTTTGTTGTCGGACCCGACGTGCTCGTCCCCCGGCCGGAGACCGAGCTTCTGGTCGAGGCGGGCGCTCCCTTCCTGCGCGGCGGGCGGCGGTCGCCGACGGTCGTCGACGTCGGAACCGGAAGCGGCGTCCTCGCCGTCTGCCTGGCCCGCGAATGTCCGGACGCCCGGGTATTCGGCCTCGATCGCTCCGCGGGCGCCCTGCGCATCGCACGTGCAAATGCCGTGCGCCTGCTCGACTCGTCGGAGCCGGTCGGCCTGCTTCTGGGCGATCTCACCGCCTGCCTGCGCGCAGATTCCGTCGATCTGCTGGTCTCCAATCCGCCCTACCTGACGCCCGCCGAGCTCGCCGGGGCGGCCCCGGAGCTGGGCTTCGAACCGCGTCTCGCGCTCGAAGGGGGCGACGCCGACGGCCTCGGGGCGGTGCGGGCTCTGCTCGCCGACGCCGGGCGGGTTCTGCGGCCCGGCGGTCGGCTTCTCTGTGAGATCGGCGCCGGCCAGGGGGTTTTCGCCTCGGAAGTCGCTTCCGGGCTAGGATTCCGGGGGGTCGGAGTGTTACGGGATCTCGAGGGACGCGCGCGCGTCTTGCGGGCCGACGCCGCTTGAGGCAGCGCCGCGGTCGTGCGGAAAACGGTGCGCGCGTCGGCAGGGGACGGTTGCGGCGGGGGCACGGGGGGCGCATGGACGAGATCATCATCCGGGGAGGGCGCGTGCTCAGGGGCACCGTCGACGTGAGCGGTGCGAAGAACGCGGCGTTGCCAATCCTATTCGCCTCGATCCTGACGCCCGAACTCTGTCACCTCGAAAATGTCCCGAAGGTCGCCGACTGTCGTACGGCCCGACATCTCCTCGAGCGCATCGGCGTCGAGCTCGTCGAACTCGGCCGCGCCGGCTCCACGCTGGTCTTGCGGACTCCGACGGTCACCAGCCACGACGCGCCCTACGAGTTGGTGAAGACCATGCGCGCCTCCTTTCTCGCCATGGGGCCGCTGCTCACGCGTTTTGGCTATGCCCGGGTGGCCACGCCCGGCGGCTGTGCCATCGGTACGCGGCCGGTGAACCTGCATCTGGACGGGTTTGCGGCCATGGGGGCCGAGATCCACCAGCGGAGCGGGTATGTCGAGGCGCGTGCGCCAAGCCGCGGCGAGTCGCCCGCCCGCCTGCGCGGCGCGCGGATCCCGCTTCCGTTTCCGTCGGTCGGGGCGACCGAGAATCTGATGCTGGCGGCGTCGATGGCGCAGGGAACGACCGTGATCGAGAACGCGGCTCTCGAGCCAGAGGTCGTCGATCTGGCCGCGGTCGTCGCTTCGATGGGAGCGTCCGTCCGTGGTGCGGGTACCTCGGTCATCGAGGTGGACGGCCGCGACGAACTCGACGGGTTCCATCATCGGGTCATTCCCGACCGCATCGAGGCCGGTACCTTCCTGATCGCGGCCATCATGACCGGCGGTGACGTCGTGGTGCGCGGAGCCCGGCGCTCGCATCTCGGTGGACTGCTCGAGGTGCTCGAGGCGGCCGGGGCGCGTCTGGAGTACGGCGACGACCAGATCCGGGTGCGGCGTGGGCACGACGGCATCCGTCCGGTCGAGGTCCGGACGGCGCCCTTTCCCGGCTTCCCCACCGATCTGCAGGCCCAGACGATGGCGCTCGCCTGCCTGGCCAACGGCCGCAGTACGGTCACGGAGGCCATCTTCGAGAATCGCTTCATGCACGTCCCCGAGCTGCATCGGTTGGGGGCCGACATCGTCGTCGATGGATCGACCGCCCGGATCGAGGGCGTGCGTCGGCTCGAGGGCGCCGAGGTGATGGCGACGGATCTGCGTGCGAGCGTTTCCCTGGTCCTCGCGGCGCTTGCGGCACGCAACAGCACGCGCCTGCAGCGCATCTACCACCTCGACCGCGGCTATGAAGCCCTCGAGGCCAAGCTCGTCGGTCTCGGTGCCGACGTGGAGCGCATCCGGGGGCCCGCGGCGACCTTCGTTCGGCGGCCACGCGCGGCGGCGGCCGCCGGAGGGGGCGGGGAGTCCGGAGACGCGCCTTCGACGATGGTCGCGCGCGCTTCGCAGCTGGGTGACGTCTCGTGAAACTCGTCCTCCGCACCACCGACGCGCGCTTTGCGCGCGTGCGGCGTCGCCTGGCCCGACGCGGCGAGGCGATGGAATCGGGCGTCGAGCGGTCCGTCCGCCGGACTCTCGACGACGTGCGCGAACGCGGCGACCGCGCGGTGGCCGCGGCGACCCTGCGCTTCGATCGCCTGCGCGTGCCCCCGTCCCGTCTGGTCATCGAGCGCGCGGAGATGAAGGATGCCTGCGCGAAGCTACCCCGCGCCGATCTCGCTGCGTTGCGGGTCGCGGCCCGGCGCATCAAGTCCTTCCACGCGCGACAACGGGAGAAGTCTTTTCGCTACCGCGACGAGTTGGGCGTCTGGCTCGGCCAGGAAATCCGTCCCCTCGGACGTGTCGGTCTCTATGTGCCGGGAGGCACCGCCTTCTATCCGTCCTCGGTTCTCATGAATGCGATTCCGGCGCAGGTGGCGGGCGTGCGCGAGGTCATTGCGGTGACGCCGCCGCACGAAGGTGGAGAGCCGCCGACCCTGCTCGCCGCCGCCTACCTGGCGGGGGTCGATCGCATCTTCCGGGTCGGGGGGGCGCAGGCGGTGGCGGCCCTGGCCTACGGGACGCGGCGCATTCCGCGCGTCGACAAGATCGTCGGCCCGGGCAACGCGTACGTGGCCACGGCCAAGCGCCTGGTGTCGGGGTGGGTGGGCATCGACATGGTTGCCGGGCCGAGCGAGGTCGTCATCGTCGCCGACGCGTCGGCCGATCCCGATCTGGTCGCCGCCGATCTCCTGGCGCAGGCGGAGCACGGCGTGGATTCCACCGCCGTTTGCCTGACGCCGAGCCTGCGCCTCGCCAGGGCGATCGAGCGCGCCGTCGTCGAGCAACTCGCCGAGCTTCCCCGGGGCGACGTCGCGCGGCGCGCCATGCGGGAGAACGGCGCCGTTCTGGTGACGCGCAGTCTTTCCGAGGCAGTCGATCTCGCCAACGAACTCGCTCCGGAGCATCTCGAACTGGCGGTGAAGAACCCACGGCGGCTCGTCGCCCGGATCGAGCATGCGGGGGCCATCTTCCTCGGGCATTGTTCTCCGGAGGCGTTCGGGGATTATCTGGCTGGACCGAACCACGTCCTGCCGACCGGGGGTTCGGCCCGCTTCGCCTCGCCGCTGGGCGTATACGATTTCCTCAAGAGGACGAGCATCATCGAGGCGAACCCACGGGCCCTGGCACGCCTGGGGGAACCGCTGCTGCGTCTGGCGAAAATGGAAGGTCTCGACGCGCACGGCGCCGCCGTGGCACGCCGCATCGAGCGCCGACGGTCCTGAGCGCGGCGGTCGGGGGCTTCATGGCCCGGGCGGTCTTCACCTACGGCACCCTGATGTTCTCGTCGGTCCTCGAGGCGGTGACCGGTCGGTCGTTCGCCTCGATGCGGGGGCGGGTGCACGGTTTCGAACGCTTCGCCGTCCTGGGAG
>JAPOLW010000438.1 GCA_029976905.1 bacterium
GTTGCCGCTGTCGGTCGTCCGCGAGGTCGGGTAGTAGCCCTGCACGATCTCCATGATGCGGCGGCGCGTGCGGTCCCGCAGGTTCACCGACCCGCGCTGGCCCTCGATGATCTCGCCCTCCTCGATGCGGCCGCTGTTGCCGTTCGTCACGCAGACGTGCAGGACGTTCCCGCGGTCCAGCTCCTCGATCGTGAGTGTCAACGTTCGCGCCATCGGATGCTCCCTGCGCGCTTCTTTGCGCGCTCGTAGCGGTGCGACGGATTCCGCCCGTAGCACCATCGCCAGAACCAATCCCGCGGGTGTGGGTGCATGAGGCAGAAAGCGGAGAACTCGCGTTCTGCCACCTTCTGCCCTCGAATCGGGTCGCGCGACGCCACCACGCGGCACGCCGCGAAGGCGAAAGCGTCAGCGCGGATCTCTTGCTCTCGACGCCAGAACGGCCAGAGGATCCATCCGACGACGGGGATCGCAAGCAGCACGATCCCGACGAGAGCGTGCCGCTCCTGAACGTGAAGCCCCTCGTGAAAGACCAACGCCTCGAACCCGGGCAGGCCCTCCGCCATCCGGTCGAGCTCGACGAAGGGACGGAGCACTCCGAAGGCGCGGCCCCACAGCCCGGTGGCGCGGTGCAAGCCCCGTGCGGCGGCGACGGGCAGGCCGGTCTCGAGCATGTCCAGCGGGTGAATCACGAATAGCCGAGGATTTCGTTCTTGAGTTGGTCGAGCGGCTTTGCCCGCTCTTGCTCGAGGTCGAGGCCAGCCATGCGCTTCTGCGGCGTGACGGCCTCGGCCGGCGCGAGCAGCCCGAGCCCCTTTGCGAGCTCGATCAGGATGCGGGTCGAGCCCGGAGCTTGGTCGTTGTCCAGCTTCTCCGCGAGGCGGAGCACCACGAGGGGAGCGAGAGCGTGGACGGCCTGCTGCGCGCGGGCGTAGCCGGTCAGGACCATTTCCTTCGTGAGCGTCTGCGCGAACGTCCCGAGAACCGTGTTGCGGGCGCTGGGGAGCTCCCGAACCTCGAGCTGCGACGCCTTGCGAAGCGCGTCGAGCTCGAGCGGGTCGATCCCGAGATCCGTCAGCTCGTCTACGCTCGCCCCCTCCGCGAGAGTGAGCATGAGCGCGGCCTGCCGGCGGGCCCGGAGCAGGTCAGCCCGGCCGATCGTGGTGACGGCCTGTCCCGAGCTCATCGGCGCGTGGCGGCCTTCACCATCGCGTCGTGCAGCGGGCCGCCGGACGCCTTTACGGCCCGACGGGCTTTGGACGGTCGCCTCGACCGGGGGTGGCGTCGGTCCTGATTGCCGGTCGTGGTCTGCTGGGGTCCGCGCATGGGCCGCGCCTCCTTGGCGCTGGCCCTCTATACACCACGCGAAGGCGAACCTCCGTCTAGGAGCACTCCGCCGCCGCTCGGAGGGGGGGCGTCCGCCAGATCCCGTCCCCGCACCGGATGTACGGCTCCCCGCTCTTGGCGTCCTCGCAGGTGGGGTCGTAGGCGGCGTGGACGGTGAACCGCATGTCCGCGGAGGTGGTGGTCAGCACCGACGGCGGCCGCGCAGCCTCGACCACGCTAGCCCATGCCTCCCGTGAGGGTGGGTGCATGTAAAGCACTCAGGAGTCGAGGTGTACCGAGAAGGCGAACATCAGCAGGTAGCCGTCACAGCGGCCGCCGGCGAGCATCACAGGTCCAAAGACGTCCACGGATCGCCTCCTTGCTCGAGCGGCAGGGACTCCCGTTGCGCGTCGAGGTCCCAGCCGTGTACCCGCTTGAGGTAGGCCCGGCACCAGCGAGCGGTCGAGCCCATCCTGCCCCCGTCGGTCCACGACTCCCACAGCGGGTCGGACAGCGGGGGACTCGATGGGGCGGCCTCGCGGGGCAACAACACCGGGGGAGCCGGGTAGTCGTGTGACCTCGGCATCCCGTAGACGCCCGGGATGCCGCGGGCTCGAGCCTCCCGATGGCAGTACCAGTTGAGCGCTTCGTGGTGGGACAGACAGAGGAAGCCGTCTCGCCCCCACTCGACCTCCCCGCGCTGCTTCGGCATGAGGGGAGCGTCGTCGCCGCCGCGCAGGTGGATGCCGCCGATCGTCTCGCACGCGAAGCACATCGGTCGTTCCTTGGCCCGGAAGGACCCCTTCACCTTCGCCGCGATAGCCTCAACGGACGGCAGGCGGGCCAAGGGCTCGTTCGTGAGCTGGCGGGTCACGTCTCGCACCACCTGAACGACATGCTCCTGCGGCTGGTCGATCGCGCGGACGAGTGCCAGCAGCCGATCTGCGAAGTCCACCCGCTCCGCCTTGAGCGCCCCGCGCTCGTCCGCGGTGAGCTCCGCCGGCGAGCGAAAGCGCCCAAACAGATAGGCCACTTGGGCACGGACGACCTCTCCAAGAGTGGTTCCACGGCGCATCGTCACATTGAGTCTCCACCGTAGAATCCGCACCACGCGCAGAGGGGCAGTCGTCGGCTCATTGGGTCAGCCCAGCCCGTCGCAGCAGCGCGACAAGAGCGACCGCACCTTGGACCACCACGACGCCGTTTCCACAGGCGCGAAGTCGGTCCACCCGGGCGGCCATCCAATCAGCCACTCCACGAACGCCGGGTTCAATCGCCGGCGCGAGGTCGGGCCGCGCCTCAAGCACTGCGATCCATCGGGCAGCGTCTCGATCGAGAGGGACGAGGCGACCGCCTCCTGCATCGGCCCACGTTCCTGGGCCGGGAGGGAAGATGGGAAGGTCAGCGCCGCGTCGGTCATGGTCGGGCCGATACTCGCCTTCGATCCAGGCGCTCTGTTGGAGGTTGCATTCCTCGAGCCCAAGCAGTCCATCGCCGTCGGCGTCGGCCACGTCCGGGCGCTGTCCAGCATCGTCGGGTTCTTCCGCTCGCCGCGCCCGGCTGCGGTCTTCTCCGCGCCCGCCGCGCACGGCGTCGGCCATTCCTCGCCATGCGACGCAGAACCATCGGTCTCGACCATGCGGAGCGCCAACGTCGGACGCACGAATACATACCCACTCCGCATCGAAGCCGCGGTCGGCCAGCGCCCACGAAACTGAGGCGATGGCTCGAACAGCGTCGGGCTCGTCGCCCACCCCGTCGGCGTCCACCTCGCAAGCCACCCCGTCGGCGGTGAGGATTCCCCGCACGTTCTCGAGGAAGAGGAACCGGGCGCCGCAGCGGTCGGCGGCGTCGAGCAGCGCATAGAAGAGACCGCTTCGGGCCCCGCCGAGCCCGTCGCGCCGGCCGGCGGCGGAGAGGTCTTGGCAAGGGAATCCCCCGACGACCCACTCGGCCCGAACCACGTCGGGGACGGTTCGCACGTCGGACCAGATCGGAGCGGGGTCAAGGCTCCCGTCCGCCATGCGCGCCGCCAATACGCGGGCTGCCGGGAGGTCCCTCTCGACGTAACAGACGACGCGAGCTCGCGGAACCACGAATCGGAAGGCGAGGTCGAGTCCGCCGACGCCGGAGAAGCAGGACAGCACTCGGGGGGAACGTGCAGCCACATCAGCCGTTCCAGCCAGAGCAGAGGGGCAGTCGTCGGGTCACGTCGCCCCCTTCGCGTCGCGCTCGTCACCCGCGCACGTCGTCGCGGGCAGCGCGCGGCACAGCGCCACCAGCGCCGTCAGCGACGCGACGTACTGCGGCGCGAGGTCCTCGCCGACGTGGCGCAGGCTCATGGATGCGATGGCTTCGGGCGTCCACTCGTCGATGGGGCGCGACTCGCACCCGTAGCGCAGCCAGCGCGTGAGGTCGGGGAGGATCCACGACGACCACCCGAATGCGAGCAGGTTGCCGCACGCGATGGCGTCTCGCGCGCAAGAGGCCCGCTCGCCGATGCTGGCCCCCGCGCCGATGCGGGCCCCCGCGCCGATGCGGGCCCCCTCGCCGATGCGGGCCCGCTCGCCGATGCTGGCCCACTCGCCGATGCTGGCCCCCGCGCCGATGCGGGCCCCCA
>JAPOLW010000439.1 GCA_029976905.1 bacterium
GGCGGAACCAGCAACGGCGACGGCTGCGGCGCCTCGTGCCAGATCGATCGCGGCTATGCGTGCGCTGGCCAGCCGAGCAGCTGCGCGGAGATCTGTGGCGACGGCCTCATCGCCGGGACCGAGGGCTGCGACGACGGGGGGACCAGCAGCGGCGATGGCTGCGATGCGAACTGCCAGCCGGAGGACGGGTTCGCCTGCTCGGGCGAGCCTTCGGCCTGCCCTCCGGTATGCGGGGACGGCCTGATCGTCCCGGGCGAGACCTGCGACGACGGCAATGCGGACCCGGGCGACGGCTGTAGCGCCACCTGCCAACTCGAGCCGGGCTTCGACTGCAGCGGCCTGCCGACGGTGTGCTCGCTCATCTGCGGCGACGGCATCGTCGTCCAGGGCGAGACCTGCGACGACGGCGGCACGACACCCGGCGACGGCTGCAGCGCCACCTGCCAGGCCGAGACGGGCTACGCCTGCACCGGCGCCCCGAGTTCCTGCGAGCCCCTTTGCGGGGACGGCATCATCGTCGCCCCCGAGACCTGCGACGATCTCGATTCGACGTCGGGCGACGGTTGCAGCAATACCTGCCGACTCGAGCCCGGCTGGGTCTGCTCCGGCGAGCCGACCACCTGCGATCGCTTCGCCGTCGAAATCCTGACACCAGAGCACGGCTCCTTCACCGAGGCCGAAAGCGTTGCGGTGACCGGCGTCGTCGGCTTCCTGGATCCCGCGCGAGCGGCGCTCGCCATCAATGGGAACGCCGTGGTGGTGCAGAGCGACGGGACGTTCTCGACCACCATCGATCTCGACCAGGCAGGCATCTTCACGCCGATCCTGGCCGAGGTCACCGACACCATTCTGGGTGGCTCGGCGCGAGACCGCGTCGTGGCGATCTTCGGCCCTTCGGTGGCCGAAGGCGCGCTCTCCGACCAGAGCATCGGCCTGCGCCTGAACGACACCGGCCTCGACCGCGCCGAACCGCTCGTCGCCGACCTGGCGGGCTCGGGCCTCGACCTGGCGACCCTGATCCCTACCGGGACGACACTCATCAACGATCAATGCTTCGTGGACTCGATCTTCGGCTGCCTGGGGAGCGCCTCGGTCGTGGTGGCAACGCCGCCGCCGGGGATCGCCGGCTTCGGAATCGACATCGACTCGCAGGCGGACTTCGTCCAGGCCGACGTCACCGTGACCGGCCTCGAGGTGAACGTCCAAATCAATGGGAGCGGCCTCGTGCCGACCTGCGGCCTGCGCATCACCGCCGCGAGCGGCACCTTCTTTGGGGACTACACCCTGCAGCCCGACGCCGACCCGAACAACATCGACGTCAACCAGTGGGGCGAACTCGCCGTGAGCTTCGGCAACTTCAACGACGCGTTCACCTCGGGTCTCTGCGACGCGGTGATCATCGGCGACATCATCGCACTCTTCCTGCCCGACATTCAGGAGTTGTCGACCAACGCGATCCGCGACTTCCTGAACGACCCCGATGGCCCCGGGCCCCAGGACGGCCCGATCGCAGACGCGATCGAGACGGCGCTCGCCGACATCCAGATCGCCGGCCCGATCGGGGAAGGTCTCGGTGTCCAGCTCGCCACTCCGCTCTTCGAGATCTTCAAGGATCCGTCGGGCATCACCCTGGGCACCGACTCGAGCTTCACCGTCGAGGTCGGGACCGACCCCGGGCAATGCCTGCCCCCGCCCGGCGCGCCCGACCTCAGCGCCTCCCTCGCGGTCAACCAGAGCTTCCCCGGTTTCGGTCCGCGGACGCCGGTGACGAACCTTCCCTACGACTTCGGCCTGAGCATCTCCCCGGAGGGCTTCAACCAACTCCTGCGCGCCCAGGTCGAATGCGGCCTGCTGGTGAGCAGCATCTCGGCGCTCGACCTCGGCACCGGCCCGATCCCGCTCTCCACCGGCCTGCTCTCGCTGCTGATCCCCCCATTCGGCATCTTCCCGCCGGCAACGCCGGTGCGCATCGATCTGCGACCGACCCTGGCGCCGGTCGTGGCCGGCGACGGGCCGGCCGGCGAACTCACCGAACTCAAGATCGCCCAGTTGGTGGCCGAGATCCGGCTCGCCGACGGGAGCGAGGCCCTGCTCCTCTCGGGCGCCTTCGACGCGACCATCGGCCTCGACCTCGAATTCGCCCCCGGCGGAATCGGCTTCGTGCTCTCCGAGCCCGCCGCCGGCGCGCTCACGATTGCGATCCTCGAAAACCCCTACGGCGTCAACGAACAGGCGCTCGAGACCACGGTCCTGCCGCCGCTGGTGAGCTCGCTCCTGCCCGACCTCGCCTCCTCACTGGCGACCTTCCCCCTGCCCGACTTCCTCGGCCTCGAGGTCGTCGGCGTGGAAGTCTCCAAGAACAGCTCCTTCCTATCGCTCTTCGGAACGCTGCGCCCGGCGACCTGAGCGCCACGGCGCCAGGCCTTCCGCCGGCCTACCAGGTGTCGACGGAGCGCTTCTTGCCGCTGCGCGGCGCGGGCGGCGGTGCCGAGCGCAGCGCGGTCGAGATCCAGTGGCGGGATTCGGCGGGATCGATGACGCCGTCGATCTCGAAGTGGGAGGCCATGTTGACGGCCTTGCCGTGCTCGTACATGCGCTCGACCATGGTCTCGTAGGTCTGCAGGCGCTCGGCGGGATCCTCGATGGCTTCGAGTTCCTTTCGGAACCCGAGCTTCACCGCGCCTTCGAGCCCCATGCCTCCGAACTCACCGGTGGGCCAGGCGACGGTGAAGAGGCCCGCGTGGAAGCTACCACCGGCCATCGCCTGGGCGCCGAGTCCGTACCCCTTGCGCAGAACGATCGTGCAGAAGGGCACCGTGAGGCTGGCGCCGGTGACGAAGAGACGCGCCGCGTGGCGCACGAGCGCGGTCTTCTCCGCTTCGGGGCCGACCATGATGCCGGGCGTGTCGCACAGGAAGACCACCGGAAGGTCGAAGGCGTCGCAGAGTTTCAGGAAGCGCGCCGCCTTGTCGGCCCCGTCGCTGTCGATGGCGCCCGCGAGATGGGTCGGGTTGTTGGCGACGATGCCGAGCGGACGGCCCTCGATGCGGGCGAGCGCGGTCACCATGCCCGGCCCGAAGGCCCGTCGCAGTTCCAGGACCGACCCCGTGTCGGCGAGGGTTTCGAGCACCTCGCGCACGTCGTAGATGCGCCGGCGATTCTCGGGAATGAGGCTGCGCAGTCGTCGTTGATCGGCACACGTCCACTGCTCGACTGCGCCCTGGAAGTAGGAGAGGTATTGCTTGGCCACGGCGACGGCGCGGGCTTCGTCCTCGACGGCGACGTCGACCACTCCGCCGGGTACCTGCACCTCCATGGGGCCGACCTCGTCGGGGCGGAAGACACCGAGGCCGCCTCCTTCGATCATGGCCGGGCCTCCCATGCCGATGTTGGAGTTCGCCGTCGCGATCACCACGTCACAGCAGCCCAGCAAGGCGGCGTTCCCCGCAAAACAGCGCCCCGAGTTGATGCCGACCAGGGGAACCAGACCCGAGAGCGCCCCGAAGTACTGGAAGGCACGGCAGTCGAGACCCGCGACCCCGGCGCCGTCGGTGTCCCCCGGCCGCCCGCCTCCCCCCTCGGTGAAGAAGACCACCGGCAGGCGCCAGTTCTCGGCGATCTCGAACATGCGATCCTTCTTGCGATGGTTCTGCAGGCCCTGGGTGCCGGCGAGCACCGTATAGTCGTAGGAGAGCACCATGCACCGACCGCCGTCGGGGCCGAAGTGCTCGCCGTTGACCGTACCGATGCCCGCGACCAGGCCGTCGGCCGGCGTGCGCGCAATCAGGTCGTCGAGCGAGCGACGGCGCCGCTGGGCCGCGATCACCAGAGCCCCGTATTCGACGAAGCTGCCTTCGTCGCAGAGGTCGGCGACGTTCTCGCGGGTCGTGCGCTGCCCGGTCTTGCGACGACGCGCGACCGCCTCGGGGCGC
>JAPOLW010000043.1 GCA_029976905.1 bacterium
CTCGAAGCGCCTCTCCGATGAGATGCGCCAGACGACCAAGCGCATCCACGACGCCTTCGGCGCGGAGACTGGTGACCCAGGTCTTTCCGACACCGGTGTCCGTTCCGGTGACCAAGATGGTTCCGTTCCAGGCAACCACGCTCATCCTCCTTCCGGGCGGCGATGCCCTGCGCCCGGAGCGACGACCGGGGGACGTGCCGCGCAGACGTCGATCACACCCCCTCCTCCCGGGCGGCGCGCGCAATCACATCGACGGCGCGGTCGATCTGGTCCTCGTCATGGGTTGCAATCGGCGTGAGTCGCAGCCGGGCCGTCCCGGGCGGCACCGTCGGCGGCCGGATGGCGGGTGCCCAGACGCCCTCGCGCAAAGCCCGTCGTGCGACGCCCAGGGCGGTGGCCGGTTCGCCGAGAAGAACCGGTACGATGGTGCTCTGCAAGGGGCCGAGACGAAGACCAGCGGCCTCGAGCCCCGCATGAAGCCGTCTCGTATTCGCCCAGAGACGCGCGCGGCGCTGCGGCTCGTCCCGGAGGATGCGGATCGCCGCTTGCGCCGCTCCGATCACGGCCGGCGGCAGCGCCGTGCTGAAGACGTAGGAGCGCGCCCGGTTCACCAGCAATTCGATGAGTGCGCGCGATCCCGCCACGAACGCACCATAGCTCCCCAGCGCCTTCCCCAGGGTCCCCATCCGGATCGGGACACGCGAGCCCAGCCCGCACGCCGCCGCCAGGCCGGCCCCCTCCTCCCCGAACACGCCCATGGCATGCGCCTCGTCCAGGAGGAGCCAGGCATCGTGGCGGGCGGCGATCTCCGCCAGATCCGCAAGCGGCGCCGTGTCGCCGTCCATGCTGAAGACCGAATCCGTGACGATGATGCGTCGCCGCGCCGGCGTCGCGTGCAACTTCTCCTCGAGATCGTCGAGCGCGCCGTGCGCATAGATCCGCACCGTCGCCCGCGACAGGCGGCAACCGTCGATGAGGGAGGCATGGTTGAGCGCGTCGCTGAAGATCGCATCGTCCCGATCGGCCAGGGCACCGATCATGCCGATGTTGGCGTGATAGCCCGATCCGAAGACGAGGGCCGCTTCGCAGTCGAGCCACTGCGCGATCTCGCGCTCGAGTGCTTCGTGCGCGTCCATGTGGCCGCTGATCAAGGGCGAGGCGGCGGCACTGGCTCCGCCCGCGTCGAGGGCGTCACGGCTCGCGGCCACGACGGCGGGGTCCGCAGCCAGTCCGAGGTAGTTGTTCGACGCAAAGCAGAGAATGCGCCGGCCCTCGAGCTCGACCTCCGCCCCCTGGGGGCTTCCGACCGTGCGCCGCACCCGCAGGAGATCGCGGGCATCGAGATCGCAGAGATCTTCGGCGAGAGCGCGCACGGGACTTCTGGTTAGAGAACGCCCCCACACCCGTCAACCAAAGCAGCCCGATCAAGTTGACAGTTGCCGCGCGACCCGGCGTCCTCGCCGCGCCGCCGTCCCTGCATCCGCCGAGGCCCCGGTTTCAGCTGATGGTGCGCGGAACCGAGCCGATCAGGTGCGGCACCCGATGCGAGCCCTCGTCCCGGATCCGCAACGCCCGATCGATGCGCAGGGCTGCGTTGACCAGGCCGAGATGGCTGAAGGCCTGGGGGAAGTTCCCCAACAAACCGCCGCTCGAGGGATCGATCTCCTCGGCGAGCAGGCCGAGATGGTTGCTCGCATCGACGTGTGCGGAGAACACTTCGAGCGCCTCGTCGACACGCCCGATCAACGCGAGCACCTCGGCCAGCCAGAAGCCACAGAGGACGAAGGCGCCTTCCTCACCACCGACCCCATCTTCTTCACGATACCGATGCAGGAAGGGACCCTCGCCGAGTTCTCGCTGCACGAAGTCGACCGTCGCGACCAGGCGCGGGTCGTCTCCGGGCAAAAAGGCATGCGCGGCGAGCAGAAGCAGCGTCGCGTCGGCTCCGCTGCCCCCGTAGACGCTGACGAAGTGTTTTCCATCGCCGGAGATCCCACGCGCGAGGATGTCGGCATGGATGCGGTCCGCACAGGCATTCCAGGCATCGTGACGGTCGGCGGCGCCAAAGGCGCGCGCGATGCCGGCGCCCCGATCGAGCGCGAGCCACATCATGAGCTTGGAGTGCACGTTGTGTCGCATCCCGCAGCGCGGTTCCCAGATGCCGTGGTCGGGCAACTGCCAGGACGTCTGCAAGGAGTCGATCACCCCGCACAGGGTGCGCCACGCTCGGACGGTCAGCGTCCCCCCGAAGTGCTCGTAGAGGTGGGCGGCGTCGACCAGAGCCCCGGCGCAATCGAGTTGCACCTGATCGCGGGCGCCGTTCCCGACCCGGACCGGCCCCGAACCGAGATATCCGGCCAGGTGCGGGAGCACCCGTTCGTCGGGCACGCGGGTGCCGTCGATGCCGTACATGACTTTGAGACCGGCCTCGGGATCCACCGTGTCCCGCAGGAAATGGAAGAAGTCCCGCGCCTCGGAACGAAAGCCGAGAAGGTTGTTTGCGCGCACGGCCAGAGCGGCATCGCGGGCCCAGGCGTAGCGGTAGTCCCAGTTCCGCGTCCCGCCGATCCACTCCGGAAGCGAAGTGGTGGGCGCCGCCACCATGGCGCCGGTCGGCGCATAGGTCAGGAGCTTCATCGTGAGGGCCGAGCGCAGAACGTGGTGCCGCCAGGGGCCGTCATACTCGAGGCGATGCGACCATTCCCGCCAGCGATGCCGCGTGTCGCGCAGCAGATCGAAGGGCCGGTAGGCGGCGGGCGGCTCGGGAACCGGCGCGTCCCACGAGATCACGTTCCAGACCCGCTGCCCGGCCCGCAGCTTCAGACGGACGTGCGCCCCACCGTCGGCGCGGCGCGTCCAGGAATTTCCGCGACCCGCGACGGCGACGACGCTCTCGCCGTTGCTCCCGCGCGCGAGGACACCGTGCTCGGTGATCTCGATCCAGGCCGGATCCTCGCCGTACGAGAAACGGGGATCGAAAACGACGTCCACCTCGAGGAACCCCTCGAGGCACTCGATCCGACGGTGGACCTCGTGCATTGCGGCCCGCGGGTCGTCGACCCACGGCATCAGATCGGTGAGACGGCCGACGCCCTGTCCGGGAACCGTGAAGAGGGTCTCGAGGACGTTGGTATCCGGGTCGTAGCGCTGCAGGCTTTCGAAGGGCCGCCGCGACGGCGTGATCGCCGCGAAGCCACCCCGCTCCGGGTCGAGAAGCGCAGCAAAGAGGCTCGGGCTGTCGAACCGGGGCATGCAGAGCCAATCGATCACCCCATCGACCCGCACCAGGGCGGCGGAGGAGCCGTCCCCGATCAGGCCGTGTGCGCCGATGGGGAGATCGGCGGCCCGATCTCCCTCGCGAAAGACGAAGGGGCGGCCGGTGTGCTTGGCCGTACTGTAGAGATCCATGCCGATCCGAAGAGGGTAGCAGCTTTGCAGGCCGAGAGGAGGTCTCGACATGGTTTTGCCGGGTGGGCGGTGTCCATCGGACCAGCCATATGGTTCTCTCGCGACGTGGCCCGATCGCGAACCGTTCACGTCTGCCAACAGTGCGGCGCACAGCACCCGAAATGGGTCGGGCGATGTGGCGAGTGCGGCGCGTGGGAGAGCGTCGTCGAAGAGACGATCGCCGAGAAGCCCCGTGGAGCGGCGCGTACCTCGATCGCGGTCGGTGGCGTCGCGGGCGCCCGACCAATTCCCCTCTCCGGGGTCGAACCCCAATCCCACAGCCGCACCTCGACCGGCCTCGACGAACTCGATCGCGTGCTCGGCGGAGGACTCGTGCCGGGTTCGGTCACCTTGCTCGGCGGCGACCCCGGAATCGGCAAGTCGACGATCGGCCTCCAGATCATGGCCGGGTTTGCAGCGGCCGGACGCCGCACCCTTTACGTGAGCGGCGAGGAATCCCCCGAGCAGGTGAAGCTGCGCGCGGACCGCCTGGGCTGCGACGAATCCGTTCTGGTCCTGCCCGAGACGTGCCTGGAGGACGTGCTCGCGCATACGGAGTCCGTGCAACCCGCAATCCTCCTGATCGATTCCATCCAGACGGTCCACTCACGCGAGCTTTCCTCCGCCGCGGGGAGCGTCGCCCAGGTCCGTGAGTGCGCTGCCGCCCTGGTCCGGCAGGCCAAGGCGAGCGGAAGGCCGACCATCCTGGTCGGGCACGTCACCAAGGAAGGCACCATCGCCGGGCCGCGCGTCCTCGAACACGTCGTCGACACGGTCTTGTATTTCGAGGGCGAGCAGGGAGGGGGCCTGCGCCTCCTGCGCGCGGTCAAGAACCGCTTCGGGCCGACCAACGAAGTCGGCGTCTTCGAAATGGAGGAGACCGGCCTCAAGGACGTCGCGGACGCCTCGCGCCTGCTGCTCGCCGAGCGCCCCGAGGGCGCGGCGGGCTCGGTGGTCCTGCCCACCGTGGAAGGCACCCGCCCCTTGCTGGTCGAAGTCCAGGCCCTGGCCGCGAAGTCGGCGCTCGCGATGCCACGCCGAACCACCTTGGGGCTGGACTCGAACCGGATCGCGGTCCTGACGGCGATCGTCGACAAACGAGCAGGCCTGCGGCTCTATGAGCACGACCTCTTCGTGAGCATCGCGGGCGGCATCCGCGTGCAGGAGCCAGCCGCCGACCTCGCGATCATCGCCGCAATCGGATCGAGCGCCCGGGACACCCCGCTCCCCCAGGATCTCGTCCTCTTCGGAGAGGTCGGCCTGGCGGGAGAGGTACGCGCCGTGCGCCACGCCGAAACCCGCTTGCGGGAGGCCGCCAAACTCGGCTTTGCGCGCGCCGTGATCCCCGAGGCGACCGCGCGCCAGATCCGTCCGCCCGACGGGCTCGCGGTGACGGGCGTGCGCTCGGTCCCCGAACTCTTCGACGACCTCTGGAGCGCCGCTTGAGGCGCGCTCCGCGACCGGGCCCGCCGGCCGCGGGCTAGACGGGCGGAAGCTGCTCGAGCAGGGTCGTATTCACCTGCACGTGGGCCGCCGCCTTGAGTTCCTCGAGATACCGTTGGAAGAGCGCCTGCCGGGACTGCGCCAACAGGGCCGCACGCGCATCTTCGAGCTTCTCGTCGACCTCTTCGTCGGTCGGCGCGTCGATCTCGCCCAATCCCACCACCAGGGCGTCGCCCAGGTAGGTGAAGGTCTCGTCGGCGAGCGGTCTCTCTTCACTGAGTCCGAAGACGGCATCCTTGAGGCCCGGGTTCACCCCCATCCCGGCGACACTCGGCCCCGGCCGTGCGACGCTCGCGGAGGTCTCGACGGTCCGCCCGACGGCCTCGGCCGCGGCCTCCAGCGACCCCAATTCCCTGGCTCGGGCAAGCAGTTCTGCGGCGGCGGCCTTCGACTTCTTCTCGCCCTCCGCGCGGCGCAGATCACCGACGACGCGGGCCCGGACCTCCTCGAGCGGCGGGATCGCCGAGGGGATCTTCTCCTCGAGCCGCGCGATCACCCAGTCCCCCTCCACCGAGGTCGGCTCGGTGTATCCGCCTGGCTCCAGGGAAGCCAGGGAACGGGAGAGCGGAAAGGACCGGCCGACGCCGGGGATCACCTCGTTCTGGGCAAAGGGCTCGGGCGTGGTCACCGTGAGCTCGTACTGCCCGGCCACCTCGTCCAGCGTCTTGCCCTCGGCCAGCGCGGCGGAGGCGGCCCGGGCCGCCTCCTCGGCCTTCTCCCCACCGCGCTCCCCCTGCAGTTCCGCGAGGATCTCCTCGCGGACCTCGTCGAGGGTCTGGACCCGCTCCTCGCGGACGTCCTCGACGCGAATGAGGTGGAATCCAAAGGGACTCTCGACGATTTCGCTCGTCTGGCCCGGCTCCAATTCGAAGGCCACCGCCTCGAAGGCCGGCACCATGCGACCCTTGCCGAAGTAACCGAGGTCGCCCCCCTTCGCGGCCGAACCGGTGTCCTCGGAGAATTCCGTGGCAAGACCGGCGAAGTCCTCGCCGGCCGCGACCTTCTTCTGGATCTCCTCGAGTCGGCCGCGCGCCGCGGCCTTCGCCTCGTCGTCCGCGCCGGCTTCGGTCTTGATCAGGATGTGTCGCGCGGACACCTCCCGGGGCTGCGTGAACCGGGCCTCGCGATTGTCGTCGTACAGCGCCGTCACGTCTTCTTCGGGAACCTCGACCTCGTCGACGAAACGATCGGCCGAAAAGACCACCAGGGCGGCCCGGGCCCTCTCCGGGCTGGCGTAGCGTGCCTTGTTCTCCTCGTAGGTCGCGGCGAGGGCCTCCTCGTCGTCGACGTCGACCTCGGCTTCGAACTCGCTGGTGGGAACCTTTACGAAGCGAAAGGTGCGCGTCTCCATCTCCGACCGCAGAGCATCCCGCACCTCCTGCGGCCCGACCGAAACCCCATCCTCGACGACCTGCTGCAGGCGCTGGATCGCGAGATCCTCGCGGCGGCTCTCCTCGTAGGCCGCCGGAGTCAGGCGCGAAGCACGCAGGACCCGGACATAGGCGTCCTTGTCGAAGCGACCGTCGCGCTGAAAGGCCGGATTGCCGAGGATGACGTCACGGAGCTCCCCATCGGAGATCGCGATCCCCATCTTCTGCGCCTGGGCGGCGAGGACGGCCCGCTCGATGAGCCCGTCGAGGGCCCGCTGGCGCAGGTTCAGGGACTGGCGCACCTCCGGAGTAAACTGGTCCTGGTAGGCATTGCGGTAGGCCTGGACGAGGTTGAATTCAGCCCTCTGGACCTCGAGAGGCTCGATCATCGTATCTCCGACCGAGGCCACCGCATTGACCCCCGGGCCACTCACCACCGCCTCGACCCCCCAGAATACGAAGACGAAGACGACCACCCCCAGGATGGCCCAGATGACGATCGAGTTCTTGTTCCGGCGAACGACGTGAAGCATGGCGATTTGATACGGCCCGCCTCCCGGGAAGGCAACCGGCTCCGGGAGGCCTCCCGAGCCTCCCCAAAACGCGCGTTTTCCCCCGGATCCGTTGCCGCCGCCGCCGGGGTTCTGTTAACTGGCTCCGGCGCTGGTCCGGGTCGCACTGAACGCGACCGCCGACTCGGCCGGGGGGAGATTTGGGCGGCACATGATCTTCGATTCGCTTCTAGGCTGGTTCTCGAACGATCTGGCCATCGATCTCGGAACCGCGAATACCCTCATCTACCTCAAGGGTGAGGGAATCGTCTGCAACGAACCGAGCGTCGTGGCGATGCAGAAGGAGAGCCGCAGCGGACGGCGTGTCCTCTCCGTCGGTGCCGAAGCAAAGCGCATGCTGGGCCGAACGCCGGGCAACATCGTTGCCATCCGCCCGCTCAAGGACGGGGTGATCGCGGACTTCGAAAGCACCGAAGCGATGCTCCGCTACTTCATCCAGAAGATCCACAAGAGGAAATCGCTGATCCGCCCGCGCATCATCATCAGCGTCCCGTTCGGTTGCACGGAGGTCGAGAAGCGCGCCGTTCGGGAGTCGGCGGAGTACGCCGGCGCGCGCGAAGTCTACCTGGTCGAGGAACCGATGGCAGCGGCCATCGGCGCCGGCCTCCCCATCACCGAACCGACCGGCAACATGATCGTCGACATCGGGGGCGGCACGACCGAGGTCGCGGTCATCTCGCTCTCGGGCGTCGTCTTCTCCAAGTCCGTTCGCGTCGGCGGCGACAAAATGGACGAAGCGATCATCCAGTACATCAAGCGCAAGTACAACCTCCTGGTCGGCGAGCGCACCGCGGAACTGATCAAGATCACCATCGGCTCGGCCTATCCGTCCGACGAAATCCAGACCATGGAGATCAAGGGACGCGATCTCGTGGCCGGCGTGCCGAAGACCGTCGAGATCTCCGACGAGGAGATCCGCGACTCCCTTCTCGAGCCGATCAACCAGGTCGTCGAAGCCGTTCGCATCGGCCTCGACCGCTGTCCACCCGAGTTGGCTTCCGACATCGTCGACAAGGGCATCGTTCTTGCCGGTGGCGGCGCGCTCCTTCGCAACCTCGACGTGCTGCTACGCGAGGAGACCGGATTGCCGATCATGGTCGCCGAGGATCCCCTCACGGCGGTGGTGATGGGCGCCGGGAAGGTGCTCGATGAATTGAGCCTGCTCAAGGACGTCACGATCTCCTAAGACGGCGTCGTGCTGGGTCTGCTGCGACGTCAATCGGCACCACTCGCGACCGCGGCGCTGCTCCTCGTCTCGCTGACCCTGCTGGTGACCAATAGTCGCGGCCAGCAGAGAATCGATCCGCTGGGGACGGTCTTTCTCGAGTTGGTCTCGCCGATCGCCGATCTGGGCACCCACGTCGCGACGACGCTCACCCGGACCTGGAATGCCTACGTCGATCTCGTGGGTGCGCGCCAGGAGCGCGAATGGTTGCGGGCCCGCGTGCGCGCACTCGAGGCCGAGAGCGACGCTGCCAGCGCCGTCGCACAGGAGAACGAGCGCCTGCGCGCCCTGCTCGACCTGCGCGAGACGGTTGCGGCGCGCGCCGTCGCCGCCCGCATCACCGGCGCCGATGCCAGCGGCCTCTTCCGGACGGCGACGCTGAACAAGGGGAGTCGTGCGGGGATCTCCCAGGGGTTCGCCGTCATCTCGGGCGAAGGGGTCGTCGGCCGGGTGGTCGCCACCAGTCCGAACGCCGCCCGCGTCCTCCTCCTCGACGATCACGCAAGCGGCGTGGACGCCCTCGTGCGCCGGACGCGTGCCCGCGGGATCGTCGAGGGCGGATCGCAGGCCGGTTGCCGGCTGAAATACGTAAAGCGACGCGACGACATCCGGGTCGGCGACAAGATCATCACCTCCGGGCTCGACGGAATCTACCCGAAGAGCCTTCCCATCGGGGAAATCGTCGCGCTCGGCGAAGAAGAGCACGGCCTCTACCAGACCGCCGAAATCCGGCCCGCGGTGGACTTCGCGAAGCTCGAGGAGGTTCTCGTCGTCGCCCCGCCCGCCCGTGAAGTGCCACCGTCGCCGACCGAAACAGGGCCAATCCGGCCGGAAGGTAGCCCATGAGAGCGCTGCTGATCTTCATGCTGGCCGGGGCCCTGGCCGTCGTCCTCCAGACGACCCTGCTCGAGCCGTTCCGGTTGCTTCCCGCCGCTCCCGACCTCATCGTCGTGCTCTGCGTCTACCTCGGACTGCACTACCACTCGGTCGGCGGAGCAGTTGGCGCTTTACTGCTCGGCTACCTGCTCGACACTTTTTCCGGCTCTCCGCCCGGACTCTACGCCCTGGCGATGACGCTCGTGTTCGCTTTCGTGTACCTTGTCTCGAAGCGACTATGGGTAGAGAACCCCGTGACCAACGTCGCGGCGGTGGGATTGGGGTGCATCGCCAAGAGCGCCACCGGCGTGACCTCCTTCTCTCCCGTGACTCCCTCGCACGGGGGCTGTTTCCCACTCCTGCGCACGCTGCTCTTCGAGGCCCTCTTCGCACTCGTACTCGCTCCGATCATCTTCTCGGCTCTCGATGCCAACGTCCGGCTGGTACGCCGGCCCCGGCGGCGCCATGCGATTGAATAACCGAGAAGCGCCGTTCGAATCCCGACGCACCCTGGTCCTCGCCGGCCTGGTGGTGGTCGTCGTCTTCGGCGTGCTGTGCGCACGGCTGTACTCCCTGCAGGTCCTCGAGGCCGAGCGTTGGAGTTCCCTGGCCCAGAACAACCGGATCCGGCTGCAGCGCATTCCGCCGACCCGGGGCCTGATCCTCGACGCGACGGGCGAACCCCTGGTCGACAATCGCCCCTCCTACGACGTCGTCGTCGTTCCCGAGGACGCCCACGACATGGACGCCACCCTGGAACGCGCCAGCACCCTCCTGGGGCTGGCACCCGCGCCGAGCGAGAGTCTCGAGAGGGCCGCCCGCAAACGCCCGGCCTACGAGGGGTTGGTCGTCTACCGCGACGTCGCGTACGACACAGTCGTCGCGCTGGAGACGAGGCATCTCGAGTTGCCCGGGGTGACCGTCGAAGTGGGTCCCATGCGGACCTACCCCTTCGGCAATTTCGCCCCCCATCTCCTCGGCTACGTCGGAGAGGTCTCGGGGCGCGACATCGAGGGCAATGCGTCCTATCGCATGGGCGATCTGATCGGAAAGTCCGGGGCCGAGCGATCCTGGGAGAGCTATTTGAGGGGCGTTGCCGGTGGACAGCAGATCGAGGTCGACTCGCTCGGCCGACGGCTCCGGGTCCTATCCCGGGTTCCGGAGACGCGCGGCAACACCCTCGTCCTCACCATCGACCGCCGACTCCAGCAATTCGCCGAGCAACTGCTCGAGGACCACGAGGGCTCCATCGTCGCGCTGCGCCCCGATACGGGCGAGATCCTGGCGATGGTGAGCGCCCCGGGCTTCGATCCCAACCCCTTTGCCCGCGGCATCCGTCAGAAGGAATGGGATGCCCTGACCTCCGCGCGCCACGACCCGCTCTCCAACCGCTCCCTGCAGGGACAATACCCACCCGGGTCGGTCTTCAAGATCATCACGGCCGCCGCCGCTCTCGAGGAAGGCGTGGTGACGCCCTTTTCGAGCATCCACTGCGGGGGCAGCTATCGCTTCGGGGGACGCTCCTACCGCTGTTGGAAACGGGGAGGCCACGGTCCGATGAACCTTCACGACGCGCTGGTCCACTCGTGCGACGTCTACTTCTATCAGGTCGGCAAACAACTCGGGGTCGACACCATTGCCGAGTACGCGCGGCGTTTCGGACTCGGCGCTCCCACCGGGATCGCCCTGGCCAACGAAAAACCCGGACTGATCCCCACGAGCGCATGGAAGCGCGAACGCTTCAACGAGCCATGGTACTCCGGCGAAACACTCTCGGTGGCGATCGGCCAGGGTTACGTTCTCACGACACCCCTCCAGATGGCCAACGTCGTGGCCATGATCGCCAATGGCGGCGTGCGCTACCGACCGCAGTACGTGCAGCGAATCGAAGGCCCCGACGGAACCATCGTCGAGGAACCCGGCCCCGAAGCCCTCGGCGACGCCGGACTTCGTCGATCGACCCTCCACCAAATTCGCGAAGCGCTCCGCGACGTCGTCAACGAGCAGCGGGGCACCGGCCAGAAAGCCAGGCTCCCCACGATTGCCGTCGGGGGCAAGACCGGAACCGCGCAGGTCTTCAAAATGGGCCGCAAGGCGGTCAAGACCGAGCATCTCGCCCGCCATCTGCGCGATCACGCCTGGTTCGTCGCCTTCGCTCCCGTGGACGATCCGGAAATTGCGATCTCGGTGGTCGTCGAACATGCCGGAAAGGGCGGGGAGGCGGCGCCGCCGCGGCACCGATGGCCGGGGCCATCAGCGACTTCTACTTCGGCCTCACCCGGGGGCGCGACTATCCACGGACCGACCTGGCGCCCGCACCCTCGCTGGCCGCTCCGGCGCCCGCCGGTCCGGACGCGGACGCGCCCACGCCCATGGCCGTCGTGATTCCCGACGACGTGCGCACACGCATGCAAGCCACACGCGGGCGGGGATGAGGGCGCGGCGATGCGGCTGATGTTCGACCGGCGCCTGATCGCGCATTTCGATGGCCTCACCCTTCTCACGACTCTCGCCATTTTGGGTCTGGGCGCCATGACGGTCTACAGCGCCAGCTACGACGCCAGTTCGGGGGAACATACCTCGCACGCCTGGCGCCAGGTCATGTGGGGCTCGATCGGATTGGTCGGGCTCCTGCTCGCCGTCGTGTTCGACTACCGGAAGCTCGAACAATACGCGTGGCTCCTCTACGGCGTGGGCATTTGTCTCCTGGTGGCCGTGCCTCTCTTCGGCTCGATGGGCGGCGGCTCTCGGCGGTGGCTGAACCTCGGACCCCTGACGCTGCAGCCTTCGGAGACGATGAAGCTCGCTCTCATCGTGCTCCTGGCACGTCTCTTCCATCACCGAACGCACATCGGGGGCCTGCGGCTGCGCGAGTTGGCGCTCCCCACCGTGGTGACGCTGGCGCCGGTCCTCCTCATTCTCGCGCAGCCGGACCTGGGCACGGCGGGCGTATTCCTCTTCGTCTTTACCAGCATGCTGCTCCTCGCCGGCCCCAGCCCGGGCACCCTGGGTCTGCTCTCCCTTGCCGCCGTCGGCGCCATCCCGCTGCTGCTGTCGCAGCTCAAGCCCTACCAGCTGAAGCGGATCACGACCTTCCTCAACCCCGAACTCGACCCCCTCGGGGCGGGGTACCACGTCATCCAGTCCAAGATCGCAATTGGCTCCGGAGCGGTCACCGGCCGCGGCTATCTCCACGGGACGCAAAACCAGCTGAACTTTCTGCCCGAGCAACACACGGACTTCATCTTCTCGGTCTTCTCCGAGGAATGGGGATTCATCGGCGCCGCGCTCCTCATCGGGTTGTACGTCGTGCTGCTTCTGCGCGGCCTGGTCGTGGTCGGCCGGGCCAAGGAACGCTTCGGGGCGCTGCTCGCCTTCGGCGTCATCGCCAACATTTTCTGGCAAGCGGCGATCAACCTCGGCATGACCACGGGCCTTCTCCCCGTCGTCGGCATCACCCTGCCGTTTTTCAGTTATGGCGGCTCCTCATTGGTGACGTTGCTGACCAGTCTGGGTCTGGTCATCAATGTGAACATGCGCCGGCAGACGCGGGACCGACTGCCGCGACTCTGAGAACCGTCGTGGGACGATGGGCGTCGACCGGCACCGCGCTTGCTTTCCTGCTCGCGACGGTAATTCCCGCACAGTCCCAGGTCGAGCTTGCACCGGCCGCGACCGATGCACCGGCCGCGACCGATGCGCCGGCCGCGACCGCGGTGGAGTCTTCCGCTGCCCGAGAGCGCAAGGCCTACACGGCGAAGAAACGCGCCCAGGCGCGCATCCAGACCCTGCCCGAGGCCGATGCCGACCTGATCGACGAGGCCCGCCGCTGGCTGCACGGCCAGGACATCCTCTTCGGCCTCGACCTCGCCTTCTACGAACAGTGGGCGAGCCGCGTGAGGGAGGGCGGAAACAATGCGGCCTCCTTCGCCTGGCAACTCTTCGGGGACTGGGAAATGATCGAAACCGAAGCCTTCGGTGACCTACACCTCACCACGACCCTCCTGGGCACGGTCGCGCTGGACTACAACCTTTTCGAGGAGCCGTTATCGGTGCGTCTCGGCTCGATCTCCGTCGTCAACGGCAACATCTATCCCGACGAAATCGCCGTCGACGAGATCTACCTGCACTGGGTCTCTCCCGGTGCGGAATGGAGGTTCGACTTCGGCAAGGTCGACCTCTCGTACTTCTTCGACACCAATCGGGTCGCCAACGATGCGTTCCGACAATTCATCGCCTACACCTTCGAAAACGATCTATCGTACCCGTTTCCGGTCTACGGGGGCTTCGGCGCGGTCGGACACTGGAACCCCACGGACGACACCTACGTTTTGCTCGGTGTGGCAGACGCCTCCTCGAGCCAACGCGTCCCCTGGGATTCCATCGCCGACGGCGCCTGGTGGGAAATGCTCGAAGTCGGACACACCCGGGAAGTCTCCGGACTCGGCCTGGGAAACTATCGCCTCACCGCCTGGCACAGCAACCTGGGAGCCGGCAACGGCTTCGGCCTCGGCCTCAACATCGATCAAGACCTCGGGCGGGACGGATGGATCGGATTCCTACGCGTCGGAGGCGGCGTCGGCAGCCAGCCCATCGTCCAGGCCGTGGTCTCCGGCGGAGTCTCGGTGCAGGCACCTTTTGCCCGGTCGCGCGACGCTTTGGGCGTCGGTCTGTCGTGGGCAAAGCCGGAGGAAGACGGACGGTCGGAGACGCTCTTCGAAGCCTTCTATCGCTTCGCGTTGACCAGGCGGTTTTCGGTCTCGCCCGATCTGCAAATCATCCTC
>JAPOLW010000440.1 GCA_029976905.1 bacterium
GTTGTGCCCGGGGATCGAGCCATGCTAAATCGCTCCAGGAAATTGATACTCTACTTTTCTGGAAAGTCGATTCTCGCCGACTGAGGGATCCCCGCGATGCGTGTCGGAGTGATGATGGGGCCCGAACGGGGCCGCTACGCGGCCAAGGTCGAGCGTCTGCAGGCGGACGCCGCCTGGGCCGAGCAGGCGGGGCTCGCGTCTGCCTGGATTCCGCAGATTCCCGACGACTTCGACGCGCTCACCGCGGTGGCGGTGGCGGGCGCCGCAACTTCGCGCATCGAGATCGGCACCGCGGTCGTTCCAGTGCAGCCCCGCCATCCCATCGCCCTGGCGCAGCAGGCCCTCTCGGTGCAGGCGGTCTGCGCGGGGCGCCTCACCCTGGGCCTGGGTGTCTCCCATCACTGGATCATCGAAGACATGCTGGGGCTTCCCTACGATCGGCCGGTGGCGCGTCTGCGAGCCTACCTCGATGTGCTCGACCAGGCTCTCGCGGGTCCGGCGACCGTGGCGGTGCAGAACGAATATTTCCGCGTGAACCAGCCTCTCGACATCACCGATGTCGCGCCGACGCCGGTTCTGGTCGCGGCGCTGGCGCCCCGGATGCTTCGGCTCGCGGGGGAGCGGGCCGACGGGACGATCCTCTGGATGGCCGACGAGCGCGCCATCGCCGAGCACGTCGTGCCCCGGATCACCGAAGCCGCCCATGCGGCCGGGCGGCCGGCGCCCCGGATCGTCGCGGGCATTCCCATCTGTGTCTGCGCCGAACACGAGGTCGACGAAGCCGTGGAGCGCACCAATCGGATTCTTGCGGAGGCCGAGACCTCGCCCAACTACCAGAGGCTTCTCGAACACGGAGAGGCCCGCACGATCGGTGACATCCTCGCCGCCGGGAGTCCGGCGCGGATCGAGCAGCGCCTGCGCGCGTTCGAGAGCGCCGGTGTCACCGATATCTCGATGCGGGTGGTTCCCATCGGCCGCAGCCGCGAGGAGCGAATCGCCTCGTCGAATCGGACGCGGGAGTACCTCGCCTCGCTCGGAGGCGAGCTATGAGGATCTGCGGTCGCAGCGTCGACGTCCGCCGGGCGGGCGGCCCGGTGTGCGTAGGGGAGGGCCGGTGATGGGCGTGGTGGCGGAGCCGCTGAGCCCGACGGTGGCGGCCCGCGTGCGCGGCGCGGACCGCGAGACGCTCCTTTGCGACCAGGACTTTCCACGGTGGTGTCTCGAGGCGCTCGAAGCCTACGGTGCGCTCGTCTTCCCCGGGATCCACCTCGACGATGCCTCCCAGGTCGCCTTCAGCAAACGGCTGGGGCGCGTCGAGGTCTTTGGACGGGGCGAGTTCCCCGAGATCTTCCGCGTGACCCTGGACCCGAAAAAGAATCCGGCGGCCGACTATCTTCGCGGCACCTTCGATTGGCACATCGACGGCCTCACCGAGGACGTCCCGATCATGGCCACGCTTCTGTGTGCCCATGGCGTCGCCGGCGAGGGTGGTCAAACCGAGTTCGCCAGCACCTATGGGGCCTACGAAGCCCTCTCGGAGGAGGAAAAAGAACATTTCAGCCGCACCCGGGTCGTGCACACGCTCGAGGCATCGCAGCGTATGTTCAATCCGAACCCGACCGAGAAGGAACTCGCCGTGTGGCGTTCGCGACCGCCCAAAGAGCATCCCCTGGTCTGGTGCCACCGTTCCGGTCGGCGCTCGTTGGTTCTGGGGTCGACGGCCTCCCACGTGGTCGGGATGGAGGTCGCGGCCGGGCGTGCCCTGCTCGACGAGCTGCTCGCGCGGTCCACGGCTCCCGATCGGGTCTACCGGCACGAGTGGGCGCAGGGCGATCTCGTGATCTGGGACAATCGGGGGGTATTGCATCGGGCTCTGCCCTACGACCGCGAATCGGCACGTGACATGCACCGTACGACGCTGTACGGGGACGAAGCGATCGAGTGACCGCGCCCATGCGCGCAAGCAAAGGTAGAAGACGATGAAGATGGAAGACATGATTCTGGTGAGTGTCGACGACCACGTCTGCGAGCCACCCGACATGTGGGACAACCACTTGCCGGCGCAGTGGAAGGACAAGGCCCCACGGTTGCAACGCAAATCCGACGGCTCCGACGTCTGGGTCTTCGATGGCAATCAGATTCCGAACGTCGGGCTCAACGCGGTGGCCGGTCGTCCGCCGGAGGAATACGGAATGGAACCGACGGCGCTCGCCCAGCTCCGTCGCGGTTGCTTCAACCTCGAAGCGCGCATCGACGACATGAACGTCAACGGCGTCCTCGGTTCGCTGTGCTTTCCCTCGGTGCCGGGCTTCTGCGGGGAGCTCTTCGCCCGCCAGGTGAAGGAGAAGAACGACCACGAGCTCGCCCGCGTGATGTTGCAGGCCTACAACGACTGGCACATCGACGAGTGGTGCGGGAAATACCCGGGCCGCTTCATTCCGCTGGCGATCCCACCGATGTGGGATCCAAAGCTCATGGCCGAGGAGGTGCGCCGCGTCGCGAAGAAGGGCTGCCACGCGATCACCTTCCCCGACGTGCCCTCCGGCCATGGCTACCCCTCGATCCACAACGAGCATTGGGACCCCTTCTGGGCCGCGTGTGAGGACGAGGGCACGGTCGTCTGCATCCACATCGGTTCGGGCACCGGCATGAACCTGCAGGACACCACCGCGCCGATCGAGGTCATGATCGCCAGTACACCCATCACGCTCTACAATTGCGCCGTCGAGCTGGTCTACAGCCCGGCCCTGCGCAAGCACCCGGGTCTGCGGGTGGCCCTGTCGGAAGGGGGCACGGGCTGGATCGCCTATTGCCTCGAGCGCATGGACTACGTCCACGAGCACCACAACCCCTGGACCCTGCACGACTTCCCGAACGGCGAAAAGCCCAGCGACATCTTCCGGCGCCATATCATCACGTGCTTCATCGACGACGCGACGGGCATTGCCACGCGGGATCGGATCGGCATCGATACGATGACCTGGGAGTGCGATTATCCGCACTCCGACACGACGTGGCCCTATTCGCCCGAACGTTTGTGGGAGACGGTCAAGGATCTGCGCCCCGACGAGATCGACAAGATCACGCACCAGAACGCGATGCGCCACTTCCGCTACGATCCCTTCGTCCACATTCCGCGCGAGCAGTGTACCGTCGGGGCTCTCCGGGCACAGGCGACGCACGTCGACCTCACGCCGATCGGCGGCAAGGGGGGCAAGGTGCCCTCGGACTACGAGCACGGCTACGCCACCATCGGTGACATCATCAACCAAATGGCGGGTGCGTTTGCGACGCCCTTCGCAGACGATGCGACGAACTGAGCCGCAACGGGAGATTTCGGAAAAATGAACGTTCAGGGAGCGCGCGCGATCGTGGTGGGAGGGGCGTCGGGCATGGCTCGCGCCACCGCCGAAGCCCTCAAGGCGGCAGGGGCGCACGTCGCCATCTTCGATCTGCCCGGGTCGAAGGGCGCCGAGGTGGCGGCCGGGTTGGGCGGGGACAGTCTCTTTCGGCCCCTGGACATCACCGACGAGAACGCAGTGGAAGCGGCGATCGACGAGGTGGTGGGGGCCTTCGGCGGTCTCGACATCGGGGTGAACGTCGCCGGGGGCGGCATTGCGAAGAGGACCCTGACCAAGAAGGGGCCGCACCCCCTCGACGAATTTCGCAAGGTCGTCGACCTCAATCTGATCGCCACCTTCAATCTCGTTCGCCTGCAGGCCGATCGGATGAGCCGCAATGAACCCAACGAGGACGGGGAGCGTGGCGTGATCATCAATACGGCTTCGATCGCCGCCTTCGAGGGGCAGATCGGGCAGGTCGCCTATACGGCGGCCAAGGCTGGCGTGGCGGGGATGTCCCTCACCGTCGCACGCGACCTGGGTGGCCTGGGCATCCGCTGCATGGCGATTGCGCCGAGTCTCTTTCTC
>JAPOLW010000441.1 GCA_029976905.1 bacterium
AGGTGATCGCACTCGGCGACCCCGCCTTCGGCGCCCAGGTGATCGCACTCGGCGACCCCGCCTTCGGCGCCCAGGTGATCGCACTCGGCGACGGCGCCTTCGAGGCCGCACTCTTCCGCGGCGGCCTTCCCGGCGACGGTTGGGACACGACGCCGGTCGTGCGCGTAGCCGGAGCGCGCGACGGCCGCGTGGCCCGCTTCCGGAGCGAGGCGGCTTCCTTCGAGGTGACCGGCGACCGACTGGAGGGGTCGCTTGCGGGAGGCGGCGCGCTGCGAATGGAGCGCGTCGAGCGCCGTAGCCCGACGCTCGGCGCGCCACCACCACCGGGAGCCACCCTCGTCTTCGACGGATCGGAGGCGTCGCGGGTCGAGGGCCATGTGGACGCCGACGGCCATCTGAAGGCAGGTGCCACCAGTCTCGACGCCTTTGGAGACGCCGAACTGCACGTCGAATTCCGCACGCCCTTCACCCCCGGGGGACGCGGCCAGTTCCGCGGCAACAGCGGTGTCTATCTGCAGGATCGCTACGAAGTGCAGGTGCTCGATTCCTTCGGCCTTCCCGGAGCGGACGACGACTGCGGCGGCATCTACCAGGTGGCCACCCCGCAGATGAACATGTCCTACCCGCCCCTGCGCTGGCAGACCTACGACATCACCTTCCGCGCCGCGCGCTTCGACGATGGCGGCGAAAAGACCGCTCCCGCGCGCATCACCGTGCGACACAACGGCGTACCGATCCACGATGACGTCGAGATCCCCGGGCCCACCGGCGGCGGCAGTGCCGAGGCCGCCACCCCCGGGCCGCTCTACCTCCAGGACCACTGGGACCCGGTGGTGTACCGCAACGTCTGGGTGCTCGAACGGTGAGCCTTCGACGGCTCGGCGCCGTGCTGGCGCTCGGCCTGCTGGCGGCCTCCTGCGCGGCGACCCGGCCCGCGCCGGTCACGGCCCCGGGCGACCTGCGGCCGCGGGTCTTCCGCTCGGTGCTCGACGGACGCCCACGCATGGTCACGATCGATCTCGGCGACGACCTCTGGGTCTCGTACGACACGCGCACCGCGTCGCTCTACAAGGTCTGGCGCGACGGGGTCGCTCTCGACGGCGCCGTCTACGACTACCGCCACGGGCCGCAGCCTCGCGCCCTGGGTCCGGCCTACGTCCTGCGGACCGGCCGCATGCCCTGGCGGCTCGTCATCGACGGCACGCGGGTACGACCGCAGCTGCAATACCGGGGGCATCGGGAGGAAGGACGCACGACCGTGCTGCTCTCCGAGCTTCGGCACGGCGCACTTGCAATTCCGGTCGAGGAGTCCGTAGCGCGCGCGCCGGGTTTGGAACCAGGCATCCTCTGGCGCCTGCGGGCGCACGACGTGCCCGCAGGCGTCGTCGTCGAATACGAGGTCGATCTCGATTCCCTCGCCACCGCGCCGCGCACCGACCCGCCGCTCGTCGACGTCCGCCGCGGACCGGGCACGCGTCTGCGCGGACACCTCGCCCTCGCCCCCGGCGGCGAAACCCTCGTGGAGGCACACTTTGCCGCCCCGAAGATCGCCGCGGGAGTGACGCCCGAGGTCGATGCGGGCTGGACCCGGCTGGAGGCGAGTGGCTGTCCGTCGTGCCACGCCACCGAGGCACGCACGGTCGGGCCGGCCCTCGTCGAGATCGCCGAGCGCTACGACGCCGATCCCGGGACCGTCGCGACCCTGGCGGCCAAGCTGCGCGCCGGCGGCGCCGGCAACTGGGGCGCGACGCCGATGCCGGCACACGACCACCTCTCGGCGGCCGAGGCGGCCGATCTGGTGACGCTGGTGCTCGCCCTCGACGGCGACGACGCCGCCGCGCACCGCTACGCGGGCGCACGCGCCACCGACCGGACGCCCGCGTTGTGGGAGCTCGCTCTGGAGTACGGCCCCGAGCTGCTCGGGCAGTGGTTCGTGGCCCAGGTCGAGAACCTCTTCGTGCCCTCGGATACCGCCCCCGGCGACGGCGCGCCGCTCGCCGGCGTCCACCCCGCCTTCGCGGTCGAGCCGGTCGCCCCGGAGGGATTCGATCCTCGCGTCGGCGGCCTGGACTTCTTTTCCAACGGAGACCTCGCCGTGGCGACGTGGGATCCCGAGGGTGCGGTGCATCGCCTCTCCGGGCTCGACGGCGAAGTGCGCGTGCAGCGCCTGGCCGCGGGTCTCGGCGAACCGCTCGGCCTGCGCGTCGTCGACGACGAGGTCTTCGTCGTGCAGAAGCACGAACTCACGCGACTGGTCGATCTCGACGGCGACGGCAGGGCCGACCAGTACGAGACGGTCGCGAACGATTGGGGCGCGACCGGAAACTTCCACGAATTCGCCTTCGGCCTCGTCCCCGACGGCGACGGCTTCCTGGCCACTCTTTCCTCGGGGGTCGCGCCCGGCGGCAACTCGGCGACCTCGCAGCCCATCGACCGCGGCGCCGTCGTCCGCATCGACCGCGACGGCACGGTGACGCCGCTCGCGCGTGGCCTGCGCACGCCCAACGGCATCGGCCGGGCCTACGGCGGCGAGATCTTCGTCGCCGACAACCAGGGCGCCTGGCTCCCCGCGAGCAAGATCGTGCACGTGCAGCCGGAGGCGTTCTACGGGTTTCGCGACGTCGACCCCGAAGGCGATGCGGCCCGCGAAGAGACGCCGCCTGTGGCCTGGCTGCCGCAGGACGAAATCGGAAACTCTCCGAGCGAGCCGGTTCCCTGCGAGGTCGGCCCCTACCGCGGACAGATCCTCTTCGGCGACGTCACCCACGGCGGCATCAAGCGCCTCTACGTCGAAGAGGTCGACGGCGCTCTCCAGGGCGCCGTGTTCCGCTTCACGCAGGGACTCGCCGCCGGCGTGAACCGCCTCGCCTGGGGCCCGGACGGAAAACTCTACGTCGGCGGCATCGGGAACCCGGGAAACTGGGGGCATGCCGGCCACGCGTGGTCGGGCCTCGAGCGCCTGACGTACACCGGTGGCGACGCCTTCGAGATGCGGGCGGTGCGATCGCGCCCCGACGGCTTCGAAGTCGAGTTCACCGAACCCCTGGCCACCGACGCGGGCACGGACCCGGACGCCTACCGCCTGCGGCAATGGCGCTACGAGCCGACCGCGGCCTACGGCGGACCCAAGATCGACCTCGCGCCCCTCGCGGTCGCCTCCGTGCGCCTCTCCGACGATCGTCGCACCGCGCACCTCGCCGTCGATGGCCTCGCACCGGGTTCGGTCGTCCACATCCGCCTCGACCGCGAAACGATCCGTGCCCGGGACGGCGGCCGCCTGTGGACGACCGAAGCCTGGTACACGCTGAACCGCATCCCTTCCGCCGAGCCTCACTTCACCGCGGACCCTTCGCCCGTTATCACCGGAGCATGGACTTCCCGCTGATCCAGGCCGAGCGCAAGGACGGAGACGAGCCCTTCGTGGGGGCGGCCGGTGTACGTACGGAGCTCCGACTCGTGGATTTCTGGCGTTGGTCGACCTCGGACCTGCTCGTGAATACGACACGAGCCGTTCTGGCGGAGTTTCTGGTCGGAAGTGCCCTGGGCTGCGCTCAGGGAGTTCGCGAGGAGTGGGCCCCGTACGACCTCGAGACGGCCGAAGGCGTGAGCGTCGAAGTGAAGTCGAGCGCCTACGTGCAGAGTTGGGCGCAGCGCGCTTTGTCGCAGGTGAAGTTCGACATCTCTCCCCGGCAGGCCTGGGACAAAGCACGCAACGAGTTCGCCGGCGCCCCGAAGCGCCACGCCCGGGTCTACGTCTTCTGCCTTCTCGCGCATCGGGACAAGGCGACCATCGATCCGATGAATCTCGACCAATGGCGCTTCTACGTCCTCCCCACGGCGACACTCGACGCCGCGCGACCCTCCCAGCAGTCCCTCGGCCTGAGCTCGCTCGAGGCGCTCGAACCTCGACTCGTCCCCTG
>JAPOLW010000442.1 GCA_029976905.1 bacterium
ATCGGAGCGACCACCTCGCGTTCCCATCGCTCCATCGCCTTCAGGGTGAAGGCCCCCTGGAGGAGACCCCGATACCGCCGATGCTCGGGCTCGTCCATCTCCAGGATGCTGTGACCCATGACGAGCCCCATCGACTTCGCATACCCCGCCGAGGAGAAGGTCTCGCCATCGAGCAGCACCTGCGTGACCGCCTCGTAGCTCAGCGCGGTGAAGTAGAGGCCGCTGGCGGGGCCTTCGGCCTCGGGCGGACGCGGGAGGCCAAACGCATCGTCGATGCGTCCGGCGTACACCGGCGAGGCCGCACGAAGCTCGGCGAGGCGCGGATAGGGATCGCGCACGAGACCCGAACCGGTGGAGTGATCAAAGGCTTCGAAGGGATCGTGCTCGGTTTTCGTCATGCCTTCCCCCAAAACGAGCGTAGCTCGAACATGGTCGTAAAGACCTCAATGATATTGATCGGCGCGTCAAAGGGCTCGTCGCGTAATTCGCGATAGGCCCGCGCCACGTTGAAGACGAGTCGTTCCGGCTCGGTCCAGCCCGCGTAGGGCCCCAGATCGATCCTCTTGCACGCCTCGAGAACCGGAAGCCCCTGCTCGAAGAGGGGTTTCGCTTCGCCCCGCACATACTCGAGGTAGGCACGCATCTCCCGGGGCCCTTCGACCCCGCAGAGGGGACCATGCCCGGGCACGACGACTTCGGGTGCGAGAGCAACGATGCGGTCCAGCGCCGCGATCCACTGGTCGTAGGTGCCTTCCCAGCCGATGGGCGTACAAAGCCGGAAGAGCACGTCTCCCGCGAAGACCACCTTCTGCTCGGGTAGATGGACGAGGACGTCGCCGGCGGTATGCGCCGGTCCGACGTGGATCAGTCGGACCTGAACCCCGTCGAGTTCGATGTCGAGGCTGTCGTCGAAGACGGTGGTGGGGGGGGTGAGTTTGATGTCGCGGAAATCGAATTCGGACAAAGCCCCGGCAAACGCCTGCATCAAGGGGTCGGCGCCCTCCCCGCCCGCATCGCGAAGTGCCTGCATCGCCGCTGGATTCTCGGTCGCGAACATCTCTCCGCAGGCGCGGTGCGCAATGATCTCGGCGCCGTCGAAAAGCTGATTGCCCCAACAGTGATCCCCGTTGCGGTGGGTGTTGACCACGCGCTCGGCCGGTTTCGACCAGACGTCGGCGTAGGTTCGGATCAGCTCGCGCGTGTGCGGCAGATCCCAGAACGTGTCGATGACCATCCCGCCCCCACGATTGACGAGGCCGGAGTTGCTCTTGCCGAGCCCGGTATCCTCCTGGAGGCACGCATAGACGTCACGGCCGATCTCCTGAAGCTCCATACCCGTGGTCTTCCCCGACGCGATGGTCGGCTGTCAACCTGTCTCCCGCGGCCCCCTGGGCGCCGCCATGGTGGACGCCGTCGCCTCTCTGCGCTAGCCGCCCCCTATGGGTGCACCGACCGTCTTGCTCGAAAAGTCGGGCGAAATCGCGACCGTCACGCTCAATCGCCCCGAGGCCCTCAACGCCCTTTCGATGGAACTCCGCGAGGAACTCGCCCGGACATTCGATTCCCTCGCCGGAGACCCGGCGACCCGCGTGGTCATCTTGACGGGAGCGGGCCGGGCCTTCTCGGCCGGTGTCGATCTCAAGGAGCTCGGCCGCAGCCGCCCCTCCTCCGACGGGCGCGCCGACGTCCGGGGGGCCGGGCCGGACCCCATGGTGGCTCTGGAAGGTCTGCCCCAGCCGGTGATCGGGGCCATCAACGGCTACGCGATCACCGGGGGCTTCGAGATCGCGCTGGGGTGCGACCTCCTGATCGCATCGACCGCGGCGCGCTTTGCCGACACGCACGCGCGCGTCGGCATTCTTCCTGGCTGGGGGTTGTCGCAGCGCCTGGGCCGCGCGATCGGGCTCTACCGGGCGAAAGAACTCTCCCTGACCGGCAACTTCCTCGACGCGCCGCGTGCGTACGAGTGGGGACTGGTCAGTCGCGTGGTCGAGCCCGAGGCACTTCTTCCGACGTGCCGCGCTCTTGCGGCCGACATGCTGTCCTGCGACGCCGCAACGCTGCGCGGGTACAAGAAAGTGATCGACGAGGGCTTTGCGCAGAGCTTCGGTGAAGCCCTCGAACTCGAGACCCGGCACTCTCGCGAGCACATGCGCTCGGTGCAAGCGGCCGACGTCGAACGACGCCGCACCGAGATCCAGAAGCGCGGGCGGGCACAGGACCGCGATGGACACTGACGAACCGCACGGTGCCGACCCGCGCGACCGTCTCTCCCGGGAACTCGGCATCACCGACACCACCTTGCTGGTCGTCTCGTCGGTCATCGGCGCGGGGATCTTCTTCACGCCCGGCGTGGTCGCGAGCACCGTTCCCGATCCACGCTGGTTCCTCTTCGCCTGGGTGCTCGGGGGCGGCCTCTCCCTCGCCGGCGCCCTGGCCAATGCCGAACTCGGCACGATGTTTCCCCGCGCGGGCGGCGATTACGTCTATCTGCGCGAGGCCTTCCACCCGGTGGCGGGCTTCCTCGTCGGCTGGCTGGGTTTCTTCGTCATCTACGCGGGAACCGTCGCCACCCTGGCCGCCGCCTTCGCCGAGGGGACCGTGCGATTGCTGGCTCTGGGGGACGCGACCGTGGTTCCCCTCGCTCTCGTGGTCGTCGGGAGCACGACGTGGATCAACTACCGCGGCGTCCGGGCGGGCGCGACGTTCAACAACGTCACCGCCGTCCTGAAACTCGTCGCGATCGGGGGTCTGGTGGCGGGCGGCCTCTTCTGGCTCGACGCGCCGGTGCCCGCAGCCCCGCCCCCGACCACCACGACCACGCTCGAGGGTTTCGCCCTGGCAATGTCTCCCGTCCTCTTCACCTACCTCGGCTGGAACGCGCCGGTCTATGTCGGAAGCGAGATCCACGACCCCGGTCGCACCGTGCCCCGCTCCCTCTTCCTCGGTCTGGCCGTCTGCACCGGCCTCTATCTTTTTCTGAACCTCCTCTACGTCCGCATCGCGCCGCTCCACGAGTTGGCCGGAACGGCCGACGCTGGAGAACTCACCGCGCGTGCCCTCTTCGGGGACGTCGGAGGGGTCGTCGCCTCGGTTCTGATCCTTCTGTCGATCCTTGGGTGCCTCAATGCCACGATTCTGGTGGGACCACGGATTGCCTACGCAATGTCCCTCGATGGGCAATTCTTCCCGGGGGGGGATCGGGTACATCGGGTCCATCGGACCCCGCACGTCGCCCTGATCGCCCAGGCTCTCGTCGCGGTCGGACTGATCCTCGTCTTGAAGACCTTCCCGCGCGTTCTCGACTACACCACCTTTGCCATCATCGTCGCCGCCATGGCCGACGTGGCCGCCCTCTATTCCTTGCGGCACAGCCGCCCCAGGGCCCCGCGGCCCTATCGGGCGTGGGGCTATCCCGTCGTGCCCGCCCTCTACTTCGTCGCCAACGGCGCCATCGCCCTCGCCATGCTGGTCGGGCGACCGATGGAATGTCTCACCGCGATCGCAGTCACCGCTACCGGCCTGCCCTTCCTCTGGGGCTTCTCTCGCCGCTCGCGGAAAGTTTCCTGAGCCGGGAGCGGTGCTCGACCGGGATGCGTGTCGGTCGGCCGTCGTGGTCCACCAGAGCGTGTTCGGTGCGCCCCACGCCCAGAATCCGCTGCCCGCGACGCAACTCGTAGGCCATCGCAAGGGAAACGCCCCGCACCCATTCCAACCAGGTCGCAATCTCGACCACGTCGTCGAAGACCGCTGGCACCTTGTAGTCGAATTCGACCCGGGTGGTCGCGAAATGGAACCCCTCTTCGACATACTCCCGGTAGGGCCGGTCGTATCGGTCCATCCAGGCGATACGCGCGATCTCGAGGTACCGCACGTAATTCGCATGATGCACGATTCCCATCGCGTCCGTCTCGTAGAA
>JAPOLW010000443.1 GCA_029976905.1 bacterium
GGCGACGGCCATGCCCTCGCTTGCGATCAGTCCGGTCCCCAGGGGGACGAAGAGAAGGCCGCCTACCGATACGCCCGTCTGCGAGAAACTCATCGCCCGGGCCCGCTGCGCATGGAACCAACGGCTCACGAGGCTCGACAGCGGGATCGCGGCGCTCATCGAGAAGGACGCGGCGAGCAGGAAGTAGACGGCGTAGAGTTCGAGCGGTCTTTCGATGGAGCCCAGCCAGACCAGCGCGGTGGCCATCAAGAGGGCCCCCGCGCACAGTGGGATACGGACGCCGATCCGGTCGACGACCCGACCGACGCCCATGCCGACCACTCCGGCGGTCACGAAGTAGAGGGTCGAGGCTCCCGATACCGAAGCCTTGGACCAACCGTTCTCCCGGATCAGCGCATCGAGAAAGACCGTTTGTCCATAGAAGCCGATCCCGACCGAAACCAGGCTCAACGCGAACGCGCCGGCGACGACGAACCAGCCGTAGAAGAGGCCGGGTCGCAGCCGGTGGACCGCGGGGAGGGGCCGGGGTTGCACGGGGCCGATCACGCGCGGTTGGTAGCACGAAGCGCTCGGCCGATCTCGTTGCCCCCCGGGCTCAGTGCGGAGCGTCGCGTGCTTCGTGCCCTGCGATGGACCCGGGGCGCTCTTCGTGGTCGGGGTCTTTCGCGGCCTGGTCGTTCAGGGCCCAGTCGTAGGGGGGAAAGACGATTTCGTAGCCTTCGGTGCGCGCGCGAAGGAGCGCGGCCCGGTGCTCCGGGGGCGCGTAGAGGGAGACGTACGACAAGAGGTCCGCGGGCCGCTCGGGGTGCTCTTCTGCGAGCCATTGGATGAAGTCGGCGGCGTACCAATCGAGGATGGGCGAGAGGTAGACCGTCCCGAGATCATGGTCGAATCGTAGATTTCGAGGGTCGTCGAAGAAGCGTTGCGTTTCGCGATCGAGCTGTTGGTCGAGGCGCCGGGCCGTGAATGCTTCGCGCGGAAGCCGGGGGCAGCCGGCAGAGGCGCAGTTGATCGCGAAGTGGATGCGGGGGTCGCGGTAGCGCTCGCGGAGGATCGAATTCTCGAGCGAGTAGAGGTTCACGGTCTCTCCGCCGAGGACGAAATGCTGGAGATAGAAGAATCCGATCTTGTCGTTCAGCGCGTGAAGCGGCAGCGGAGCGCGTACGTGGGTCACACTGCCCAGGGGGTAGCGGCGCACCACGGCAACCAGGACCGATGCATTGTAGGCGTTGATCCAGTAGGCCAGTTCGTCCTCCCGGGTCGGGAAACGCCAGGGCGTGTTGTCCGGGCTTTCGTTCGCGAGCCAGAGGTAATAGCGCTCCAGGCGACCCGGATTGCGCTTCAAGGCCGGGTAGTCCACGCGGCCTCGCTCGTCGACGTAGAGCCGGTGGACCTCGTCGAGGTCGGCGTGGGCGATTTCGTCGCGGCGTTCGAGCGATGGCAAGGCGACCCGGGCCGGTTCGATCGCGGTGCAGGCCTCGAGTACGAGCAGCGGGACGAGCACGGCCCGAAGCCAGCCGCTCCGCTCAGTCGTCATACGGGCGAACCTTGCGGATCTGGCGTGCGAATTCAGCCGGGTCGGTGGTCGGCAGCGCGCATACCCGGTTCTCGCAGACGTAGGCGGTCACCTTTTCGTCGCGAGCCCGCTTGCCGGCGACCAGGGGCACGAGTTCGGCGAGTGCGTCGGCGGCGGGCCCCTCGGTGACGGCGGCGATGACGGCATTGGGCAGATATTGGCCCGCGAGGACGTCGAGGAAGGGCGCGAGGCCGGGATCGTCGTCCCGGGGCTGGATCAGGAGGATCTCCTTGGGCGTATCGAGATGAAAGTCGAGCGCCGACAGGAGACGGGGCGAGGCGGATGGCCGCGACCGGAGGTCCTCGGCGAAGGCGGCGAAGAGACGCTCGGCGCGTTCGCGATAGGCATCGTCGTTGGTGAAGGCATGGAGGCGAAGGAGGTTGCTGGCGGCTACGGAGTTCCCCGCGGGGCGCGCGCCGTCGTAGACGTCTTTGCGTCGCACCAGAAGCTCTTCGCCCGCCCGTGCCGTCAGGTAGTAGCCTCCGTTCTCCCGGTCCCAGAAGTCCGCGTCGACGGTGTTCTGCAAAGCGAGCGCGGCCCGCAGCCATTGCGGATCGAAAGACGCCTCGTAGAGATCGAGGAGCCCGGCGATGACGAAGGCATAATCGTCGAGGATGGCGTCGTGCGCGGCTCGCCCGTCGACGTAGGAGCGCGCCAATCGGCCGTCGACGGTCATCCGCTCCAGGAGTACGCGGGCGGCCGCTTCCCCTGCGGCCGCCAGATCCGGCTCGCCGAGGACGCGGGCTCCGCGCGCGAACGCCGAGATCGCGAGGCCGTTCCAGGCGGCAAGGATCTTCTCGTCGCGCAGCGGAGCTGGGCGTTTCGCACGCGCCAGATAGAGGGCCCGGCGCGCCAGCAGAAGCTCGGTGTGCGCTTTCTGTTTCGATAGGCCGGCCTCGCGCGCGACGTCCTCGAGCGGTTGGGCGTCATGGAGGATGTTGCGGCCCTCGAAGTTGCCTTCGGCGGAGACGCCGTAGCGCTTGGTGATCAGCGCGGCACGTGGGGCGTCGAGAACCTCGTCGATCTCGTCCGGCGTCCACGTGAAGAACCAGCCTTCCTCGTCGTGCCCCCCGGGCGTCCGGCTGTCGGCATCGGTCGCCGAGTAGAAGGCCCCTTCGGGGGACGTCATCTCGCGTCGAAGGTAGGAGAGGATCTCGCGTGCCACGCGTGCATGACGGCCTTCGCCGGTGATCTGGTAGGCATCGAGGTAGACCAACGCGAGTTGGGCGTTGTCGTAGAGCATCTTCTCGAAGTGGGGCACCTTCCACTCGCGATCCGTGGCGTAGCGGTGGAAGCCGCCTCCCACATGGTCCCGCAATCCACCTTCGGCCATTCGGTCGAGCGTGCCCAGGGCCTGTGCACGCGACGTGGGATCTCCGGTCCGGCGTGCGTGGCGCAGGAGCAACTCGATGGTCACCGGGCGTGGAAATTTCGGGGCGCTGCCGAAGCCGCCCCAGCGGCTGTCGTAGCTTTGCGCCAGCGCGGCCTGCGTGCGCAGGATCGCCGTCGCGCCGGGCACGTCGCCGGGCGGCCGGGGGCGGGTCGCGACGCGGAGTCGCTCGGTGATCCGGGCGGCATGGGACGTCGCGCGTTCGGGATCTTCTGCGTAGAGCGCCGAGAGTTCGCCGAGGATCTCGCGCAGACCGGAGCGGTTGCCGCGGTCGCCGGCGCGCGCGGGGAAGTAGGTGCCGCCGAAGAAAGGTTCACGCTCCGGCGTGAGGACGACCGTCATGGGCCAGCCGCCCCCGCCGGAAAGAAGTCGGACCGCCTCCATGTAGACGGCATCGATGCCCGGGCGTTCCTCCCGATCGACCTTGATCGGAATGAACTTCGAATTGAGCAAGGCGGCGATCTCCTCGTCCTCGAAGGATTCCCGCTCCATGACGTGGCACCAGTGGCAGGTCGAGTAACCGATGCTCAGAAAGACGGGTCGCCCCAGGCGTCGCGCTTCGGCGAAGGCCTCTTCGCCCCAGGGCCGCCAATCGACGGGGTTGTGGGCGTGCTGGCGCAAATAGGGGCTCGACTCCAGGATCAGCCGGTTCGTGAAGCGCGGAGAGCCGTCGGCACGGAGGTGGTGGGTGCGCGGTTCGTATTCCGGCGCGCGCAGGGCCAGCGCCTGGCCGAGGGCGGCCCGGACCTCGATCGGGAAGGGTTCGGAACCGGGGAGGGCGGTGGGGACCGGCCAACTCGCCCGTGCCGCCCGTGCCGCGACCGCAGGCTTTGCCGGAGGCACGGGAGCCACCATCGTCGGCGGGGGCTCCGTTGTCGTGGCCCGCTCGTCGGAGCAGCCGAGGGTCCCCACCGCCGCGGTCGCCAACGAGAC
>JAPOLW010000444.1 GCA_029976905.1 bacterium
TCCAGCACGCCGGCAAATACTACGCACTCTACGAGACGGGCATGCCGGTGGAGGTCACCGCCGAACTCGAGACCCTCGGGATCCGCGATTTCGACGGGCGGCTTCCCTGCGGCATCACGGCGCACCCGCGCATCGATCCCGTGACGCAGGAGATGTTCTTCTTCGCCTACTCGCCGATCCCGCCGTTCCTGCGATACTTCGTCGCGGATGCGGAGGGCAACCTGGTGCACGCGATCGACCTTCCGACACCCGCCCCCACCATGATCCACGACTTCCTGATCACCGAGGAGCACGCGATCTTCCTGGACTCGCCGCTGGTCTTCAATATGAACGCGATCGCCGACGGCGGCCCCATGGTGAAATACGATCCGGCGCACGGCACGCGTCTGGGCGTCCTACCCCGCTTCGGCCAGGCAGAAGACATGACCTGGTACGAGATCGAGAACGGGCATGTGCAGCACTTCTGGAATGGCTGGGTCGAGGACGGAGTCGTCGAGGTGTCGGGCACCTTCAATTCCAGCCCGCAATTCGGCATGGACACCTCCGGCGATCTCGAGGAGTCCAGCGCCTCGGCCCAGGCGGGTCTTCCGACGCGCTTCAAGATCGATCTCGCCCGGGGCGAGGCTTCGGTCGAGCGATTCGACGACATGGAGGGCGATTTCTGCCGCTTCAACGACGAGCGCAACGGCCGCCGCAGTCGCCACCACTACATGGGCGGCTTCCAGGGCGAACGCGGCCTCATCGGCCAGTTCGATACGATCGTGAAGTACGACGATCGCACCAACGCGCGCGAAACCTGGCACGCGGGCAAGAACCACCACGTCGGCGAAGCGGTCTTCGCGCCCGATCCGGCCGGGCAGGCCGAGGACGACGGTTGGCTTCTGTTCACCGATCACGATCACGTCGAGAACACCACCGACGTGTGCATCGCCGACGCCAGGAATCTGGCGGCGGGACCGCTGGCGCGGGTGCACATGCCGCAAAAGCTGCCCTTTGGCTTCCACGTGAATTGGTTTCGCGCCGACCGCTGAAGAACCGGCCGCCGTCGACGCAGCGTACGCCGTCGACGGCGGCCCGCACCGGTGTTATTTCCTCCGACGTGCCGGCGTCCCACAGCGCGCCCTGCCTGCGCGTCGCGCTCCTTTCGTTCCTTCTCGTCTTTTTGGCCTGCCGATCGAGCGAGCCGCCTGTCCTCGAGACGGTGGTGCGATTGACGGAGCGGATACCGGGGCTTGCGTCGTCTGCCCCTGTTTCGCGATGCCGCATCGGCAGTGAGTACCGCCCCGGGCTCGGCTGTCCGAAGACGACCTTTTTGACGCCGACCTTCGCGACGGAGGGCGAGCACGATCTGCGCTTCTCGGCCGAGATCCCGCACGTTCTGCAGGGCAAGCCTCTTCTCGTCGCACCGACCGTGCGGAGCCGTGGGGGGAAGAGCGTCGTGGCATATCCACCCCGCACCCTCGATGCGGCGCCGCCCGTCGTCTCCTGGACCCTTCCGGACGCCGCTCCGAAGTCGACCCGGGGCCTGCGCGTCGACGTCCAGGCGTACGAGCTTCTACCCGCACGGACGCGGGTCGAGACCGAGCCGGTGCGGGTCCCGCGCGGCGCGGAGTTGTCGCTCGGGCTCGGCGTCTCGGCACTTGCCTCCGACGTCGGGGCGACCCAGTTTCTCTTGACCGCGTTGTGGGAGGGGGGCCGCCGAGAGCTGCTCCGGGAGACGGTCTCCTCCACGGAGCGTGGACGTTGGAGGGATCATCGCATCGATCTCGGGGAGTTTTCCGAGCAAATGGTGCGCTTCGTCTTCAGGACCTCCCCGGTTCCGGACCCCGGCAGCCAGAAGCGGTCGGCCGCCTTCCCGGTCTGGGGAGCCCCCGAGATCCAGACCCAGCGGCCGCGGGAGGGGCGGCGCAATCTGATTCTCATCTCACTCGACACCTTGCGCGCCGATCACGTCGGGCGTCGTCTGCACGATACGCCGCTCACCCCCTGGATGGATCGGCTCGGCGTCGAGGGGACGACGTTCCAGAGTGTCCTCTCGACCTACCCCTCGACGTCGGCCTCGCACATGAGCCTCTTCACCGGCGTCTACCCGGTCACCCACGGGGTGCGCTTTGCTGCACATCGGCTTGCGGCGGCGCAGTCGACGCTCCCGGAACTTCTGGCGCGGGCCGGATATGCGACGGCCGCGGTGACCGAGAATGCCATGCTTCTGGGCAGCTCGGGATTCTATCGCGGCTTCGACGTCTATCGCGAGCATCGCGATACCCTCAAACAACGAGGGGGCGGCATCGATCGGACCTTCGGCGACGGGATTTCGTGGCTCGCGCGCCACCGCAATGACCTCTTCTTCCTCTTTCTCCACACCTACGAAGTGCATGTCCCGCATCGGGACGTTGCGGATGCGTTGCCGGATCTCCCGGAACCCGATCGGGAGGCCCTGTCTGCGAGCGAGTACCGGTGGGAAAAGCTCAGGCGCTCCTATGCGGCCGGGGTGCGCTACGCCGATGGTGCCGTGGAGCGACTCTTCGGCGAGCTTGCCCGCCTCGATCTTCTCGATGACACGCTGGTCGTGATCACGGCCGATCACGGGGAGGAACTGGGCGAGCACGGCCGCTTCGGGCATTCCCAAACGGTCTACGATGAGGTCTTGCGCATTCCCCTCCTGTTGTGGAGGCCCGGCTTGGTTCCGGCAGCCCGCTCGGTGGAGGATGTGGTGTCGTTGGTCGACGTGACGCCGACCCTCCTCGACCTTCTCGGGTTGGACGAGGCCGCCGACGTCGAGGGGCGCAGTCTCGTGCCGCGACTCGTGGGGGAACCGATCGAGGACGACGGCGTCCGCTTTGCGGAACTCCAGACCGGAGACACCCAGGTGGTGGCCGCACGCAGTGCCGATACCAAGTGGATCGGGACTCCCGGTGCGATCGAGGTCTTCGATGTCGAGGCCGATCCGGGCGAGACCAAACCCCTGGACGACCCGGCGCGCCGGAGGCGCGGCGAAGAATTGATTGCTGCTTATCTCCGCAAGGCCGTTCCCTCTCCGGAGAGATCGGACCAGGCTCTGGACGGCGACACGATTCGTAAGCTCGAGGCTCTGGGGTACGTCGACTGAGGGAGTCGATCCCACCGGAATCCGACGCGCCTGGTTGACCCTGGCCGAGACCCGGTGTCACTGTGGGGGGGATGGTCACGCCCCGGTGGACGGGCGCGATGGCCTCTGAACCATGATGCGATCTCTCGTCTCCCTGGCACTTTCTCTGGTGGCCGTCGTGGGGGCGGCGTGTACGCGCGAGCCGGGCCCCCCGAACATCATCTACGTCATCAGTGACGACCTCGGCTATCCGTACCACGGCTTTCTCGGAGACGAGCAGGTGCGTATGCCGAACCTCGATCGACTCGCCCGGGAGAGCACCGTCTTCACGACTGCGTATGCCGCCGCGAGTGTCTGCCAGCCTTCGCTCGAGGCGCTCCTCACCGGCGACGAACCTTTCCGGCGATCCGGAGGGGCACCGCCGATCGTGCCGCGCGTTGGCGCGGAGACCCTGCCGGGGCGACTCGCCCAGCAGGGGTATGCCAGTCTGCAGACCGGCAAGTTCTGGAGATCGGATTATGCTTCCTCGGGCTTCACCGAGGGGACGAAGACCCACAAGGTCAAGGGCGGCGCGCAGCATTGGTTGGGGGGGGAAGGTCTGACCGTGGGCCGCGAGACGATGGAGCCGGTCTTCGACTTCATCGAACGACACGAGGACGGTCGCTTCTTTGTCGTCTTCCGGCGCCGGGCCCAAGCGTCCACCAACAGCGAGCTCGTAGCGCTTACGCATCTTCTTCGAACCAATCCAAAGAGGACTTGGACCCGGCTGTGGTGAAGTCGTCACCGTGGACGGAGACGGCCAGC
>JAPOLW010000445.1 GCA_029976905.1 bacterium
GAAGGCGCCGACCTGGCTCGGCGAGTACTGCTTGCCGTGGGCCTCGACCCAGGCGTCGCCGTTCTCGGCCCGCACGACCTTGTAGGGCAGGACGGTTGCCGCCTTTTGCACTTCGCCGTCATCGAACCGACGTCCGATCAGGCGCTTGATCGCGAACACCGTGTTCTCGGGGTTCGTCACGGCCTGCCGGCGCGCGATCTGCCCGGTCAGACGCTCGCCGTTCTCGGCGAACGCAACCACCGAAGGCGTGATGCGGCTCCCTTCGGAATTGGTGATCACCGAAGGATCGCCCCCCTCGATGACCGAGACGCACGAGTTTGTCGTCCCCAGATCGATTCCAATGACCTTGCTCATGACTTCCTTTCCGCCAGGGAAAAACAGCGTTTTGAAAAAACGCCTATCCGATGGATTTTGTTGGATTTTGTGGTGCGGTCAGGGAGTTAACCACGATCGGGGCGCATTCAACCCCGGCGGCGGTCAATTCCCCTCGTTCGTCGGTGCTTTGGCGACCGCGACCTGCGCGGCGCGCAGCAGGCGGTCGTGCAGGCGGTAGCCCGGGAGGTGCTCTTCCAGGACGTGTCCGGCTTCGGCGAGCGTGGTCTCGATGTGGGCGAGTGCTTCGTGGTCGTTGGGGTCGAAGGGGCGGCCCGCGGCTTCGATCCGCTGCACGCCGAAGCGGCCGAGGATCTCCTCGAATTGCCGGGCCACCATGGCGATCCCGTCTCGCATGGGGTTCTCGGCGTCGCTGCCGGGCGGGGGCGCCGCGTTCAGGGCGCGCTCGAGGTTGTCGATCACCGGCAACAGGTCACGGAGCAGGGGCTCGCTTGCGTAGCGCAGCGCTTCTGCGCGCTCGCGCGCCATTCTCTTCTTGAAGTTTTCGAGCTCGGCGCGCTCGCGGAGAAGCCCGTCCCGGGCTTCCACCAACCCATCGTCGCGCTCCTGCAAAGCCGTCTGCATCTGCTCGAGGCGCTCGAGGGCCTCCTCGAGCGTGGCCGGGGCCGAGGGGTGTTCGCCTTCCGCCTGGCCATCGGAAGCGCGGGCTTCGCTCGCGCTCTCTTCCGTCGGCGCTCCGGAGGCCGCGGGATCGTGGTCATCTTTCATGCCGCATTGCCTTTCCGTGCCAAACCGGCCGAAACGTAAGGACGCAACCCGAGCATGTCAACGTCGTTGCGAGCGTGATACACCGTTCTACGTGCGCACGGGATCGACGCCGGCCATCGTGCTGCGAACACGGGAGTTTGGCGAGTCCGACAAAATCGTGACCGTGCTCTCCCGTTCCGAAGGGAAATTCACCGGCATTGCCAAGGGCGCCAAGCGCTCGCGGCGCCGCTTTGCGGGTACGCTCGAGATCTTCGCCCACGTCGACCTCGCGTACCGGCAGAAGAGCGAGACGGCGCTCTGCTTCCTCGAGCGCGCCATTCTCATCCGGCCCTGGCGGCGGTTGGTCACTTCGCTCGAGCGCTACGGGGCCGCCAGCCACGTCGTCGAACTCGCCGACAAAATGACCGCCGACCGGGAAGTCGGCGACGAGATCTACGCTCTGGTCGTGGCGGCGCTCGCCCAACTCGACGAGCGACCGCCGTCGGCCACGACCCTGCGTTTGTTCGAACTCGCCGCGCTGGCCGCGAGTGGATACCGCCAGGACTTCGAACGCTGTGCGGTGTGTCGCGATACGCTGTGTGGTGGAGGACTGCGGGTTCCCTTTTCGGGCACGGGGCTGGTCTGTCGTCGCTGCGCCGATCGGGAGCAGGGTGGCGCCGGCATCTCCGATGCCGCGGTGGCCCTTCTGGTCCGGCTTCAGGCGGGCGTGGAGCAGGGGTTCCCCAGTGACGACACGCGTTTCGATGCGACCGCGACATTCGCCGACGAGGAGGCGATCGAGGCCGACACATCCCCGCGGCTGGCGTCCGAATTGCGGCGTGCCGTCGCGACCCTCCTCGAACCCCACGTACGCGGTCGGCTACGCGCCCTCGATTCGATCCGGGCGCTCCACACGGCTGGGTAGAGCCCCGCGGTCGTCGGACGCGCTCTGTCCCGCACGAGCGTGCCTGCGGCCGTCGCGGGCGGGCGTCGCGGTCTTCAGCGGTCGAGTTCGTCCGCGAAGATTTCGGCGATGGGCGCAAAGGAGAAGCTCCGCAGGAGCAGAGGGATCTTCTTCGTCATCCCGGCCCTTCCGACGCCATTGAAGAAACGCACGTACCGGGGCGTACCCGGCAACTTCGGTGAATCCGGATCGATCTCCCAGGGGTGTGTATAGACGACCGTCGGCCCGACCGCGGCATTGAAGCGGCCGAGGTAGTGACGAAGAACGGCGAAGGGAAGAGCCCGCAGCGCAAAGCCACCGGCGGCCGTCGGGAGAACGTGACCGGTGGGGAGTCGGGAGAGCGGGAGCGGAAATTCCCAGAGTCCGCTGGGGAGGTGAACCGGCCCGCCGTCGCCGCCGAGGCAGAGAGGCTCTGCTGGCATGTAGTGCAGGGGAAGATAACTGGAGTCGTAGCGGAATCCGGCTTCGGCGAGGACGTCGAGGGCCCAGAGATCGTCGGTCTGCAGGAAATAGGGCGCACGAAAGCCGAGAACGGGCTGCCCGAGGACGTCCTCGACGATGGCGCGTGCCTCGGCGACATCGTGACCGAAGGCAGAGCGAGTGCGATCGGCGACCCGTAGGTGTGCGAGGCCGTGGCACGCAATTTCGTGGCCGAGCGCGGCGGCGCGGCGGACCAGGTCGGGATGGGCGCGCGCAACGTCGGCCAGGAAGAAGAGGGTTGCCCGGGTGTCGTGGGTCGCGAGGATCTCGAGGAGGGTCTCGAGGTTGTGCGCGACGCGCGGTCCGATGCTCGCGATCTCTTCCGGCGACGCTGGTTGCGGCCGTCCGGTGGCATCGTGGTACCAATCCTCGACGTCGATGGTGAGTGCATTGCGGACGTCGGACTCTGCGTGGGGGGCGGGCACGGGGCGGTTCTCCGGATCCAATCCTAGAAGACGCCGGGAATCAGACGCCAGGTGGTGCGCGCATACTCGGTATAGGCATCCCCGAACTTCGTGGTCAGAAAGGCCTCTTCCCGAGCCATCCGAACGCCCGCAGCGGGAAGCCACACGATCAGGGTGGCCGTGAGTGCGGCCGGGCTGCGCGTGCACAGGGCGGTGCCGAGAGCGATCAAGCCAAGGCTGGCATAGCTCGGATGGCGCAGGATCCGGAAGGGGCCACTACGAACGATCTGATGATCGGCCACGCTCTGCACCCGAACGGTGAAGTGTCGTCCCATCTCGCGCGACGTGCGCTGCCGCAGCCAGAGGCCGCCGGCGAGGACGAGAAGGCCGGCCGCCTCGGGGATCCCGTGTTCTGCGAGCCGGGTCCAGCTGCGGTTGTCCCATGCAGCGCCGCAGAGAACGGCGAGGAAGCCGAGTTGCATGGCCCAGCCGGTGAAGTCGCTGGAGTCGGCCTCCCGGTATTCCCGGCGCCCGAGATCGAGGAAGGAGAACCCGCCGACCAGCGCCAGAACCCATACCGGAGGCGTGGAGAACCGCCCGGCTGCTGCAATGGCGAGGGCGGCGAGGATTCCCCGGAGAAAAGGACGCACCCCACGAGTGTAGCGCTCCGGGGCCGTCGCGCATCAATCGGCCGCCCGGTCGCAAGCCGGTTGGCCGAGGAATCCGCGCAGCGCCTGATCGAGTGCCTCGGGGGTGAATGGCTTGGTGAGGTAGCCGCTTGCGCCGGCCTCGCGTGCGCGATGGCGATGCTTCTCGCTGGACCGGGAACTGCAGACGACGACCGGCAGGTCGCAGAGTCGCGGATCACCGCGAATCTCTTGCAGGAGCGCGTACCCGTGCATGCGCGGCATCTCGAGATCGGTCACCACCACCCGGAAGGTTCCACCACGCAATTTCTCCAGGG
>JAPOLW010000446.1 GCA_029976905.1 bacterium
ACGTCCACGTCTTCTGACCGTTGACCCGCCAGTAGTCGCCCATGTCCTCGGCCCTGGGCTGCAACGACGCGAGATCCGAGCCCGCGTTCGGTTCGCTGTAGCCGAGCGCCCAGAAGACCTCGCCGCGGCAGATCGGCGGGATGTGCTGCTTCTTCTGCGCTTCGGTTCCGTACTCGAGGATCGTCGGGCCGACCATGGTGACCCCCATGCCGGCGGTGCGGATCAGCGGATTGAATGCGCCGGCACGATCCAGTTCCTGTTCGAGCACCTTGGCCTGGCGTTGCGTCAAGCCGCCCCCGCCATATTCGGTCGGCCAGGTCGGCGTTCCCCAGCCCTTGGCGCCCAGTCGCTTGCCCCATTCGTGGGCGTCGCGCTGCGCGTCGTCGATCGTCTCGCTGGCCATCACCACGCCGCCCTTCCCCCTGAGTGACCCGGGGAAGTTCTCCTCGATCCACGAGCGCGCGTCGGCGCGCATTGCTTCGAGGTCTTCGGTCGTCTCATTCATCGCATCATCCCTTTCCCTGGGCTGGGTCTGCTCGGACCATCGGTGCCTACCGAGCCCTATGCCACGTCGCCAGGGGAGGAGGAAAGGCAGGGGAAAGGATCCGCGGGGGGGCCCGCGCCGGCCCCGGCGCCGGCCCCGGGGAGCTGGGTTCCCTCCGTTTGCCGGCGCGCCCCTCCTCTTCGTGCCACGGGCGCGATGGCTCCGGGCGGCCCCCGATCCGGGGGCCGGGCCTTGGCTCTGCCCGCGCCTGCCCGGCTTGGATTCCACGCCGGGCTTCGTGCTAGGCGCCCCGGGAGGCCATGAGCGAGCACCCGAACGTCACGTTGGTGCGCGACCTCTTCGGCGCGTTTACCAACGGGGACCTGGCGACAATCGAGCGCGCGGTCCCCGATGATGCGGTCTGGCACTTTCCCGGCCGCAGCGGAAGACTCGCCGGCGCCCACCGCGGGCGCGACGCAATCCTCGCGTTCCTGCTCGACGTGGTCGAGCTCACGGCGGGCACCTTCGAGCTCGACCTGATCGACGTGCTGGCCGATGATCACTGGGCCGTGGCCCTGTTCCGCGGGAGCGGACGTCGGGGGGGCAAAACCCTCGACAACCCCACCTGCCTGCGCATGCGGCTGGAGAAGGCGCAGGTGGTCGAGATCCACGAGTTCGTCTGGGATCTCCATCACGTCGAGGAGTTCTGGTCCTGAGCGCGACGCGGGAATGCCGCAACGCGCACGAAAGGCACCCCACGATCGGTGGCAAGACGGAGGCACCCGAAGGCGACGCGGAAACGCCAAAACGGCTAGGAGCCCCCGCACGACCCAACGTGTCAGAAGGAAACGTCTCGTGGTGCGGCGGTCGGGGCCGGTTCCCGGTCATCCGGTTCGCTTCCCGGATTCTGCCTGCTGCAGGCGTCGACAGGACGGGTCGTAGGCGACAGGCGTCGCATGCCGTCAATCGTCTCGGACGACCCCGGGCGTGAGTTGCCAGTACACGACCCTCCGCTGGTCGAGGTGGACGACCGCCCACCCGGCTGGGCCTTCGGCGTCCCAGATGCAGGATCCGTACAGGGTCTGGTCGGCGTAGGGTTCGATCGCATGAACCATCTCCACCTCCTCGTCGTCCAGCTCTCCTGCGGCGAGCTTTTCGCGCCGCTCCCGGACCCAGTCCGAGTCGCACGAGCAATCGCCGCCGGCGGTCAAAAACCTCGGGGAGCGAAGCGTATCGGGCAGGCGTTCATCGGACGCGATGATGTCACGGAAGTCGTCTCGTCGTCCATCCTGGAGTCATCATCCCCATTCGGCTCGGTCACGTCCAGGTCACGTAGAATTTCACAGACGGCTCTGCGGATCATCGCGGATCCCGGTGACCAGCCCGGGGCAACCACCCTTCGGCTCGCCGCCGGGCACGGAAGCTCCCCTCTTGTGCGGGCCGTCGAAACAGTTCGCGACCGCGACCGACGGTGAGCGGTTCACCCCCACGCGCGTTGGGACATCTCCCCGAGCCAGAGGATGGGCCATGCCTGGCCGCGCACGAGCGGGAGGGGACGGTTTTGCTTCGGCGGGCGCCCCGGCCACGCTGGAGGCGTGGAGGGAAAGGGGTTAGGGTCCCCTCTTTCGTAACGGTATTGCGAATCTGCCGGGCCAGGGCGCCCGGTCGCCAGATCCGCGAAGGACCGAGCGTCACAACGGCAGCATCAGGAGAACGTACCGTGAAAAAATATCGCGTCATCGAATGGGCGACGGGCGTCGTCGGCAGCGCTGCGCTCAAGCGCATCATCGAACATCCGCAGCTCGAGCTTGCCGGGGTGAAGGTCTATAGCGACGAAAAGGACGGCCGTGACGCGGGCGAACTCGTGGGCCTCCCCGCAACCGGTGTGGCGGCGACGAAAGATGTCGATGCGATCCTCGCCACCGACGCGGATTGCGTGATCTATTGCCCGATGCCCTGGTCTCTGGACGAGATGTGTCGGATCCTCGAGTCGGGCAAGCACGTGATCACGCCCTGCCCCTACTGGTTTCCGTACAAGCAGAATCCCGAGGTCGCCGCGCAGATCGGAAAGGCGTGTCGAGCGGGTGGCGTGAACCTGCACGCATCGGGCTGCAATCCCGGAGGGATCGCCGAGCGCTTTCCGCTCACCTTCACCGGCTGGTGCAACCGGATCGATCGCATCACGATCACCGAGTACGGCGACTGCCGTGATTACGAGTCCGAACCGGTGATCCGGGAGGTGATGAACCTCGGCAAGACACCGCAGGCCGCGAAGGGCAATCCGGTGCAGGCCATCCTCGCGAACAGTTGGTACGAACCTCTCGACATGATCGCCGAAGGACTTGGCTGCGAAATCATCGATTACCAGAGCAGCAACGACTACATTCTCGCCAATCAGGACATCGAGACCGCCGCCGGAATCATCGAGAAGGGCACCATCGCACTCAATCGCAACCGGCACGTCGCTCGCACCCGCGAGGGAACCGAGATCATCGAGGAGCAGATCTGGTTCATGGACGACCTCGAGCAAAACCGATTGGAGTCGAAGCTCGACATCCCACGGGATTCCGGCTGGCGCATCCGCATCGAGGGAGACGTGAATCTCATCTTCGACGTCCAGGTCGACGCCGACACGCAGAAGGAACGCACGACCCAGGGCATCCAGACGACCGGGTTCCACTGCGTGAACGCCGTCCCGCTGGTCTGCGAGTCACCGGATCCCGGGATCAAGACCTATCTCGACCTGGAACTCATCGCCGGCCGCATGGGAACCCACTCGGAGCGCTGACCCGCTTCGACGGCCTGAGAGGAAAGAACCAGGGAAAGAACCAATGATCAGGAACCTTACCTGAACGAAATGTTTCGCCCCGGTTGGCTGGGGTGGTTCCGGATCAAGTCCCGCGCGACGTAGCTTTCACTCGCCATCCTGGCGCCCCCGGGGAACGACGGTCGGCGCCACGAAACAAATTGTTTCGGTCAGGCTCCTGACCATCCGGCAACGACATGAAACAAAGCGTTCAGGTAAGGTTCCTGGTCATTCCATCCTCCGCCCCTCTCCTCTCAAGAGGTGAGCATCCGGAGGATGAAGTCGAATTCGTTCTCGCCACTCGGGTCCTCGATGCCGAGCACCGGCGCGTAGAGCACGTGCTCGACGCCGACCTCCCGGGCGCGATTGGCGATGACCAGGGCATGGTTGGCGTGATGGAAGAGAACGGCCACGCGCACCGGGGGCTCGTCGGGTTGGTTCCGATTGCGCACGAAGATCGGCGGATCGTCCGGCGAGAGCAGATCGATCATGTCGACGCGCCGTCGGTATTCGAGGATCTCCGGCGAATCGAAATCGGCCAGCTCGGAGATGCCATAGAACGATAGAAGCCGGCCCTCCAGGCCCAGGAGCGCGGCCCCT
>JAPOLW010000447.1:0-3648 GCA_029976905.1 bacterium
CCCCGCCGATTCATTTCGACGGCAGCCGGGCGTCGCGGTCGGGGGCGGCCCTGCAGAGAGGAATGCCGCGCAACCCCGAAGCGGCGCTGCGCCATACGGGGTGGCTGCCAGCGGAAGAAATCGCCGCGGCCGAGACACCGCGTCTGGGGACCCATCATGGGGACGTCGGCGTCGGCCCGGAACCGCAGGGCGGGAGCGCCGGGACCGGTGAGGCCCGCGCACCGGCCGATCCGCCGGACTCACCGACGGGATCGCCGCTCGCGGGGCTGCGGGTGTTGGACTTTGGAATGTTCGCGGCCGGCCCCTACGCGGCGATGCTGCTGGCCGAACTCGGCGCCGACGTCATCAAGATCGAGCCTCCTGCCGGAGACACGATGCGCCCCAATGCGAGGCCCTTCTCGGGTCTGCATCGCGGCAAGCGCGGCCTGGCGCTCGACCTCAAGAGCGAACACGCATCGGAGGTCGTGCACGCGCTGGTCGACTCGGCCGACGTGCTCTTGCACAACTTCCGCCCGGGCGTCGCCGAGCGGCTTGGGCTCGGCGCTACGGACACGCTCGGACGCAACCCGCGGCTCGTCCACTTCCACAGTTCCGGATTCGGAAGCACCGGACCGCTGGTCGACCAGCCCGGCTTCGACCAGATCTATCAGGCATTTTGCGGCATGTCGGTGCTGCAGGGCGGACCCGGGAACGCCCCGGAGCAGGTCGTCGGTGCGCCGTTGGACTGCTTGAACGCGCTGCTCACGGCCGCCGGAGTCCTGATGGCCTTGCGACATCGCGCGCAGACCGGAGAGGGCCAGCACGCGGAGTGTGCCCAATGGGCCGCGGGCCTCCTGGCCGTTTCGGATGTCTACCGAACCGCCAGCGGGACGACCGAGGTTCCCCTCGACCGGGAGCGTCGCGCGCTCGCCGACGGCTACCGGATCGAACGAGCCTCGGATGGTTGGCTTTTCGTCTGCTGCCCGGACGAAGACGCGGCCACCCGCCTCGGCGCACTCTCGGCGGCCGATGCGCTGCCGTGGAATACCCGAACGGTCGACGGCTGGCTCGAGGTGCTCGCTGGTGCGCAGATTCCCGCGGCGGCACTGCGTGTTCCCTTCGACGACCGGATTCTCCTCGACCCGGCGCTGGTCGACGCGGGACGCGTGATCGAGGTGGACGACCCGGTCCTCGGTCGTGTGTGTCAACCGGGTGGATTCCTTCGCTTTTCGGAGGCAGTGCTGCCGCCGGTCCGCGGTGGCCCGGCCCTGGGAGCGCACACGCACGAGATCCTGCGCGACTTGGGGTTCGCAGAGGAAGAGATTTCGCGATTGATCGCGACGGCGACGGTGATCGAAGGGAAGGGAACGTGAGCGCAGAAATCGATCCAGTCTGTGGCATGACCGTAGAGGACCCTCCGTCGGCCCGCTGGGCCGAATTCGAGGGGCGCACCTATTATTTTTGTGGCGCGCGATGTCGGGAGCGCTTTGAGCGCGACCCCGCGGCGGTTCTCTCGGGGACGGCGAAGTCCGACGCGCCCGCCGGTGCGGTCTTCACGTGTCCGATGCATCCGGAGATCGAGCAGGTCGGACCGGGGACGTGCCCGCTGTGCGGGATGGCCCTCGAACCGATGGACGTCACCGTTCTGGCCGCCGAGGACGAGGAGAGCGACGAGCTGGTCGACATGCGGCGCCGGTTTCGCGTCTGTCTGCCGCCCGCGATCGTCGTCTTCGTCGTTTCGATGTCCGAGATGCTGCCGGGGCAGCCGCTCCAGAACGCGGTGGATTGGTCCCTGTTGGCCTGGTTGCAACTCGTCCTGACCACGCCGGTGGTCTTGTGGGGTGCGGCACCGTTCTTCGTGCGTGCGGTGCAGGCTCTTCAGGTCGGATCGGCGAATATGTTCACGCTCATTTCGATCGGGGTGTCGGCGGCATTTGGCTACAGTGTGGTCGCGACCATTGTGCCTTCCGCGATCCCAGGCGAGACGCCGACCGCCGGACCGCCTCTCTACTTCGAATCAGCGGCCGTGATCATCGTGTTGGTCTTGCTCGGTCAGGTGATCGAACTTCGCGCACGTCATCGCACCGGCGCAGCAGTGCGATCTCTTCTCGCTCTGGCGGCGAAAACGGCACGTCGCATCGCGTCCGATGGTAGTGAAGAGGACGTCGCGGTCGAGGACGTCCGGGTCGGAGACCGCTTGCGCGTGCGTCCGGGGGAGAAGATTCCCGTCGACGCGCTGGTCGTCGATGGCCGCAGCGCGGTCGACGAATCGATGGTGAGCGGCGAACCGATCCCGGTCGAGAAGTCTACGGGAGATCCCGTGCTCGGCGCCACGGTAAACGGGAACGGGAGCCTGATCGTCGAGGCCAGCCGCGTGGGCCGCGAGACCCTTCTGGCGCAGATCGTGCAACTGGTCGGGCAGGCGCAGCGATCCCGCGCGCCGATCGATCGGCTCGCCGACGTGATCTCGAGCTACTTCGTGCCGACCGTGCTGGCCTGCTCCCTGATGGCCTTCTTCGTCTGGCTTCTCGCGGGACCCGAGCCTCGCTTCGCGCATGCTCTCGTCAATGCGATCGCGGTGCTGATCATCGCCTGTCCCTGTGCTCTCGGTCTTGCGACGCCGATGTCGGTGATGGTCGGCGTCGGGCGGGCGGCCTCGGCCGGGATTCTGTTCCGGGACGCGGAGGCGCTCGAAACCCTCGAGAAGGTCGATACCCTCGTGGTCGACAAGACGGGCACGCTGACGAGCGGGCGGCCGACGCTGGTCTCGCTCGAACCGGTTGGCGGAGGAGAAGGGGACCGGCTCCTGGCGCTGGCAGCCTCCCTTGAACAGGGCAGCGAACACCCGCTTGCCGAAGCGGTCGTCGCGGCAGCGGTCCAGCGCGGGCTTTCGCTTCTTGCGGCCGGGGATTTCCAGGCGGTCACCGGCAAAGGGGTTCGAGGCCGGATCGACGGGCAGGACGTCGCGCTGGGCAACGCCTCGTTGCTTGCGGAAGCGGGCGTCGAGGTCCCGCCGGGGCTCGCCGACGAGGCGCGCGCGGCTGGGCAAACGGTGGTCTACGTCACGCGAGCCGGGCGCCTCGAGGGCTGGCTCGGCGTGGCCGACCCGGTGAAGGCGAGCACGCCGGGCGCGATTGCCGCCCTTCGCGAGCAGGGACTTCGTGTCGTCATGCTCACCGGAGATCACCCCCGGACTGCGGAGGCGGTGGCGCGGGAATTGGGTCTGGATGAGGTTCACGCGGGCGTTCTGCCCGCAGGCAAGGCCGATCTGGTGGCCCGGCTGCAGCAAGAAGGGCACGTCGTGGCGATGGCCGGCGACGGCGTCAACGACGCACCCGCCCTGGCGCGAGCCCGGGTAGGCATCGCGATGGGAACCGGCACCGACGTGGCGATCGAGAGTGCCGGTGTGACTCTGGTGAAGGGGGATCTTTCGGGGATCGTCCGCGCGCGCTGCCTGAGCGCGGCGACCATGCGCAATATCCGGCAGAATCTGCTCTTCGCCTTCTTCTACAATGCGCTGGGCGTCCCGGTCGCGGCGGGTGCGCTCTACCCCGTGTTCGGGATTCTCCTCAATCCGATGCTGGCCAGTGCGGCGATGAGCCTCTCCAGCGTCTCGGTCGTGGTCAGCAGCCTTTTGCTAAGAAAGTGGCCGGTGCTCGGAAAGCGGGG
>JAPOLW010000447.1:3658-3889 GCA_029976905.1 bacterium
GAGCCTCAGTTCGGTGTCCGTCATCGCGAACGCCTTACGGTTACGAAGAGCCCGAATTGATTGGACGCATTGCGAGTGACCCGACCGGCAGGGTACTTTAGAAGGCTCACCGCTACGATTTTCAGGAGCACGGTTCATGGCTGTCACGACGATCAAAGAAGTACGCGCCCGCGAAATTCTCGACTCTCGCGGAAAGCCGACGCTCGAGGCGGACGTCCGCCTCGAGGGCGG
>JAPOLW010000448.1 GCA_029976905.1 bacterium
GGCGAGACCGCCATGGGTTGGTCGGGCCATTCACTGGAAGCCAACCAAGCACAATACGATGCGATCAACGCCTACATGGGTCCTGAAGGACTTGACGGCCAGGCGGATTTCGTACTCTACCATGCGGTGGTCGACAACGTCTACGCCGGCGTGGCCCTGGTCGACCACTGCCTGGTCACCGGCGAAGAGGATGACGAGTGCGCCCCGGACGACAACTCGATCATCGGCAACGACCTCACCGGTAACGCCACCGATCCGCCCGAGCACCCCTTCAAGGACCTGGCGAGCGACGTGATCGTGGTCGGAGCGGGCACCGGAAACTGCATGGCCGACAACGCGTTCGACAGCGAGGTTGGGGCTGGCCCGCTGGAGGCCGCGACCTGCCCGACCTGGCCGGGCAGCTGAGCCCGGCTGGCGGCGGGAAACACGGACCGGACGCCGCCCCCCCATAGACCCAGACCGGCGAGGACGGGACGCCTACCCCCGATCGACCCAGATCGGCGAGGACCAGGCACGCTCCTCCACCTCGGCGAGGCAGTCGTCTTGATAGTCTGTGAGTCCGTCGTTGCCGTGGCATGGGTCGAGACGGAGGCAGTTCCCCTCGGCGTCGTACGTACAGCGTAGGTTCGCGCCATTGACGGCCGGACTTGGCTCCTCGATCGCCCGGACGTAGTAGATGGCATCGCGACCGCTCGAGGGGAATCCGGGATCCTCGAATTCGACCGCGCAGCCATCCTCGCTTTCCGGACAGTCGAACGTCCTCCAGGGATCTTCCACGAGCGGGCCGACGGCCTCGTCGTCACGCACCTGGGGCCGCATCCGTACGACCTCGATGCGGGTGATGCGCTTGCGCTCGTCAGAGGGGTGGTAACACTCGTCGCGGCAGAGATCGTAGAGACGCTGCTCCCCGAGCGCGCGCAAGGCGACTTCCGGACAGCCCGGCTGCTGCTTGCGTGCGCCAACCGCGCGGACGCGGAAGCGCGGAGTGTCGTCCCGGGTCACCTCCGAGCCCATGGGCGCGTACCCGCCGTCTTCCCCGAGGATATCGAACCACAGCAGGATCCGGTCGCCGCTCGTGCCGTAGACTTCCCGTCGACGAAGCGCCCGCCAGATGTCGTCCCGCGTGCGACCATCGGCGTGCGCGGCCACCAACCCGCCGGTCGTGAAGAAGGAAGACATCCGCTCGACGTCACGGGTCGCAAACGGCATCGACGGCTGCTCCTCGAGCGAAACCGAGCGCGCCAATGGAGGGTTCTCGTTGCCGAGGAGGTCCGGCGCATCGGCGCGGGGCCCCTTCCCCTCGGTCATCTCACTGCGGTCGTACTCCTTGTACCCGGTGCCCGGGCGAGCCGTATGGTTGTCGCTCGAAGCAATGAAGCCCATCCGTGCCTGTCCAACCCCCGGGGCTGCGAAGTTCCGACGGACCGCGATGTATTGCGCGGACATCCCCGGGCGGTAGTCGAAGGAGGGCAGAAAGCAGTCCCGGCATTGTCCGGCATCGCGCCAATCTTCGACCGAGGCACCATACACGGTTCGGAAACCGGCACGTCGGCCGGCGACGTGGTTGCGCCGGGCTTCCGCGGCACGCGCACGGCAGTCGGCGTCCGGCGCTCCTTCGGCCCGGCAACGCTCTTCGATGATCTCCCCGGCACGCCAGCAATTCGGAAGGTAGCCCGAAGGACCGGCCGTGGGCTCCGGACAAATCTCATTGCCCGCGTCATCGTAGGCCACATCGAGCCAGGAGCGGTACTCCTCCGAGTTCCCGTGTCCGGAGTAGATCTCGAGGAGGGTCTGCCTCTTTGGATCGTCCTGATCGGTGCCGAGCTGGGCATCCCAACGCGAACCCGGGGGCGCGGTATTCCCCCAGGCGGTTCCGTGGGGAATGACGATCGAGTCGACCCCCCAATCGTCGAGACGGTCGAACAATCCACGCGGCGTCTCGGCCACCTCCCGGCACGATTCCGGAAGGGATCGGACCGGGACGCCCTGTGCGCATCGCGGGGTGGTGGCGCTTTCCTCCAGGAAGCGCGTGAACTCCAGCATCCGTCGATCGCGGACGAGAAGCGCGAGACCCGCGCGAGCCAGCGGCGGAACGTCCACGATGTCGCCACCACCGGGATGGAGCGCCGCGATCGGACGTGTGGGGACGTCGCCCTCCTCAATGCCGCGCAGGACGACGTTCTTGTGGCCGAAGTGGTCGTCGGCCGACGTGCCGTCCTGCGTCCACTCCCATCCCAGGAAGGCCGTCACATCGGGGTCGTGCGCAGAGGTCACTTCGTTGCACCGCCGAATGCTGTCGATCGTCTCCCGCCAGCGTTGCGGGGTGAGGGATTCGGCGTGATCGTTGATCGACCAGAAATCGAGGGCCGCGCAGAAACGGGCGAAATCGCACGCATCGGCAGGCGGGTGGGCCCCCTCGCCCGAAACCAGGGGCAGACTCATCACGAAGGCGTCCGAAGAGAAGGTCGTGTGGACGTGGAGATCTCCGAAGAGGATCTGCCGGTCGGCTGCACCGATTCTTCTGGCCGCGGCGCGTGCGGCCTGCGCGCGCGGCGCGCGGAGGTCGCGCGGGAGAGCCTGCGCGGTGACCATCCCGGGGCCCTCGTGGCTTGCGAAGTAGCCGTGACCCAGAAGCCAAAGGCCGACCCCCAGCAAGAAAAGAAAGACCGCCAGCGTCGCCAGGATTCGTCTCCACATGTGCCGGGTCGTCGCCGCCTTCCGCCGCGGAGACGCCGGAATGACTCGCCAGCGCCCCCTTCGGACTGCTCGCTTCTCTCACGCCCCACGGTGGAAGACAAAGCCCTCCAGCGCGGCGGCCCGACGGCCTAGGCGGCGGGATCGCGCTCCGAGGTCTGGAACGAGACGGGTCCGGCACCGGCATGGGCAGCGCCTGCCGCGGCCGCCGCCGCGAGAGGCGGCGGTACATCGGCCTGTGCGCCCAACGCCTGCTCGGCCCGCCGGATGGCGGGCATCGCGCGCCATCCAATGCGCGCGCCGCGGCGTTCGAGATCCGACTCCAGCGCGTCGAAGACGCGCCTGTAGCAATGCCAGGGGATGGTCACCCACAGATGGTGGACCAGGTGATAGTTCTGGCCAAGGAGTATGGCGTTGGCGAGACGGCCGGGGTAGACGCGCGTATTCTGGTAGCGCTCCGTCGTATCGAACGGATAGTGCGGCAAGTAGTTGAACGTCACGCCGAGGAATAGGCCGGCGAAGAGCACCGGGATCGCCCAGGCGAAGACCAACGTGGACACGTGCCCGAGCAGAGCCGCACCCACGAGAGCGGAGACGATCAAGCCCTCGGTGCAAAGCGCCTGGCGTAGCTCGGCCTTCGACCGCCAGAGGCGTTGCCCGTAGTAGTCTCGTCGGTACTCGAAGAAGACGCGCAACGACCGCGCTGGGATCCTCAGAGGCGACCCGTGGGTGATGAACAAGTCGGGGTCCCGCTCGGGGTCATTGGTGTGCCGGTGGTGCTCGTAGTGGACGCCATCGAAGACCTCTGCCGGAATCGTCAGAGAGAAAGAGAAGATCCGTCCGAGCCAGCGGTTCACCCCGGGGTGCGCGTGGGCGATCCCATGAGTCGACTCGTGCAGGACGGTGAACGCGAAATAGAGGGCGAGGGTGTTCGTCAGTACGGTCGCAATCGGCGGCCACCAGCCGAGGGCCAGGGCAATGCTCCCCGCTGCTCCCAGGATCACCGCAGCGACCGCAAGCCAGACCGTTGGGTTGACCAGAGTGCCCGGGGTCGCACCGAACCATCTTCGGTCGACGCGAATCGTTGGAGCCCGACCGGTCATGCGCAGACATCGTAGGCCGAAGCATGGGTTTTGTCACTCTGAGAGACGTCAAGTTTTTTCGATGACACGCCAATCTGACCTAT
>JAPOLW010000449.1 GCA_029976905.1 bacterium
TGGTCGACCACCATGCGGGTAGCCGGCAGCGCCATGCCGATGACGATCAGGAACGGGACGATGGTCCAGACGATCTCGAGACGGCCGTTCGCGGCGACCTCGGCGTTCGAGGACCGGCTCTGGCGCATGAGTGCCAGAAGAATCCCGACCTGGACGACGAAGAAAGCGATGCCGGTAAGCCAGAAGAGCGATGTTTGCACGTTCATGCGCGGTTCACCCCGGGCCTACGGCTTCCCGGGGGTGGCTGCGGCGCGACCCGCTTGTGGAGTCGCGCCGCAGGACCACGATCCGGGACATCGCGGCGGAAGCGAGGCTGGGCCTCAGGACGCCTTGAAGGAGAAGTCCTGCGTCGTCGACCCGTCGGCGGCGACGCTGACCTTCGCTTCCTGCGAGCCAAGCGACTCCTGCCAGGCAACGAGGGTATAGTCCCCCGCGGGAAGGCCGTCGATCTCGAACGTGCCGTCGGCGCCGGTCACGGCGAAGAAGGGGTGCGGGAGGACGCCGATGTAGCTGCTCATCCAGGGGTGGACGTCGCATTTCACCGCAACCATCGTCTCGACCGAGTCGAACTGGTGGTCTTTCTTCTTCACGAACTTCGGCATGGCGAAGTTGAAGCCGGCGTTGACCTTGGGCATGCCGTGCACGTTGTGGAGGGTCTTGTCGCTGTTGAGGATCTGCAGCGGCTGGCCGACCTGGAGGCCGACGACGTGCGGCGAGTAGTGGCAGCCCTTCTGGTCGAGAACGGCGGGCTCGCTCGGCGCCGGGAAGTCACCCTGGACCTCCTTCACGTAGACGAAGACGTTCTCGAGGCCGCCGCCTTCTCCGACGACGACTTCCTCGGAGAGGACTGGCTCGTCGTGGGAGCCTGCACAGACCGGGTCGGCATCCATCCGCAACTTTTTGCGCTTGGGGGCGGTGCCCTCGAAACTCACCTTGCCCGAGACCTTGCCCTCGGCCGAGGCCAGGGTCGGCATCGCGACCGCGGCCGCCAAAATGGCCAGGACGCCGACGCGCCAATACGACTTTCCGTTCATGCTCGCTCCTTCCGGCCCGAGGGCCATAAATGTCATCGAATACCCGGTCCGCCACGGGCCTGCGCCGAAGGCTCCGCGCGAATGTCGCAAATCTTCGGAGGGCGCTTGGATAAGGACCCCTTACATCACAGCATAGCGTCTAATTCCCATCGGTTAACAGGAAACCTTCGTCCGTACAATTTTTCGCCCCCGTCGTTGACACCCCCGAGGCCGAACCGTATCCGTAGAGGATGCTGAGGGAATGGGGCCAGAGCCTATCCCTTACCGGCGCGTCCCTGGCGCTGGCCGGTTAGGGCACCTCTCCGCTCCTATCGCGGGGAGTTTTGCCGCTCCGCCGGATCCGCCACGGGCGCTCGCACGGCCCCGTGGCGTTTTTGTATCCGGCGCCAGAGGAGGGGGGTCGAGCGGGCCCGGCGGGGGCCGGCCGGGGCGGTAGGAAAGGAATCGGAAATGGAGGAATCACGGGAAGACGTCGTCCAGATCTTCGACACCACGCTGCGCGACGGGGAGCAGTCGCCGGGCGCTACGATGAACGTCGAGGAGAAGCTCGCGGTCGCGCGCCAGCTCGAGGAACTCGGGGTCGATGTGATCGAGGCGGGCTTCGCCGCGTCGAGCGACGGGGACTTCCAGTCGATCGACGCGGTCTCGGCGGCCGTGTCGGCGCCGGTGGTCCTGAGCCTCTCGCGGACCCGGGAGGCCGACATCGAGCGCTCGATCCGCGCGGTGGAGAAGGCCCGGAACCCGGGCATCCACGTCTTCATCGCGACCTCCGACATCCACCTCGAGCACAAGTTGATGATGAGTCGCCAGGAGGTGCTCGACGCAACCGGGTGGGCGGTGGCCCTGGCCAAGAAGCATCTCGACCATATCGAGTTTTCGGCCGAGGACGCGTCCCGCAGTGAGCGGGAGTTTCTCGTGGCCGTCTTCGACGAGGCGGTGAAGGCCGGCGCCACGGTGCTGAACGTTCCCGACACGACCGGCTACGCCATTCCGGAGCAGACCCAGGCCCAATTCGAATATCTCCGCGACCACGTCGAGGGCGGGCACGACGTGCGCTGGAGCGCTCACTGTCACAACGATCTCGGCATGGCGGTTGCCAATTCGCTGGCCGCGGTGCGTGGCGGGGCTCGCCAGATCGAGTGCACGCTCAACGGCATCGGAGAGCGGGCCGGAAACACTTCGCTCGAAGAAGTCGTGATGGCGATCGAGACGCGTCGCGACTACTTCGATCTGCGCACGAACGTCAAGACGGAGCAGATCTATCGCGCCAGCCGTTTGCTCACGCAGGTCACCGGCATCACCGTTCCGATCAACAAGCCGATCGTCGGCGAGAATGCGTTCGCGCACGAAGCGGGCATCCACCAGGACGGCGTGCTCAAGCACGCACTGACCTACGAGATCATGCAGCCTTCGACGATCGGGCGTCCGTCGAACAGCCTGGTGCTCGGTAAGCATTCCGGCCGCCACGCCTTCGCCGACCGTCTGAAGACGTTGGGGCTTTGGTATCCTGAACTGGACATGAACAAGGCCTTCAAGGCCTTCAAGGCGCTCGCCGACAAAAAGAAGAACGTCTACGACGAAGATATCGTTGCGATCGTGGCCGAAGAGTCGACCCGCGTGCCCCGCCAGTTCGAATTGCTCGAATTGCAGGCGTCGGTGTCGAGCACCGGCGAACCACACGCGCGCTTGCGGGTGCGCGTCGGTGAATCCGACATCGAGACCGAGGCGGGGGGCGACGGAATCGTCGATGCGACGTACAATGCCCTTGCCCAGGCCGTCGAGGGTTTCGGCGGCCAACGGCCGAGCCTGGAGCGGTATGTCGTGAAGGCGATCACCGGCGGGACCGACGCGCAAGGCGACGTCTCCTGCCTCCTGCGCGACGGCGAGAATAGCGCCATCGGCCAGTCCAGCCACACCGACATCATCATGGCGAGCGCGCAGGCCTACGTCGCGGCGCTGAACAAGTTGCAGTACCTGAAGACCCACCGACCGTCCGAGGCCCGGCACGGGCCCTGACCTCCGACCGAGAGGAGTTTCATCCATGACCGCGAAGATCGCCGTGTTCCCGGGCGATGGGATCGGCCCCGAGGTGACCACCGAGGCCGTCGAGTGCCTGCGTGTACTCGATCGGGGCGCTGGACTGGGTCTCGAGTTCGAAGAGGCCCTGATCGGGGGCCACGCCATCGATGATTGCGGGGTGCCCCTCCCGGACGCTTCCCTCGACCTCGCCCGCGCCTCCGACGCCATTCTCCTCGGCGCCGTCGGCGGTCCGAAGTGGGACGATCCGAATGCGGCCGTGCGGCCCGAGCAGGCGCTCCTTCAGCTCCGGCGCGAGCTCGAACTCTTCGCGAATCTGCGACCCGTCAAGCCCGTCGACGCGCTCCTGGGAGCCTCCACGCTCAAGGAGGAAGTCGTTCGCGGTGTCGATATCCTCGTCATCCGTGAACTGACCGGGGGCATCTACTTCGGGCAGCCCAGCGAACGCCGCAACGGCGCTGCCGGCCGCGAGGCCGTGGACACCCTCTTCTACAGCGAGGGAGAGATCGAGCGGGTCGTCGAAGTCGCCTTCGACCTCGCGCGCGGACGTCGCAACAAGGTCACTTCGGTCGACAAGGCGAACGTTCTTTCCAGCTCGCGTCTCTGGCGCGAGGTCGCGGCCGAGGTGGCCGCGAAGCATGCCGACGTCGGTTTCGAAAACCTCCTGGTCGACGCGATGGCGATGCACCTCATCTCGCGTCCGCGCGACTTCGACGTCATCGTGACGGAGAACATGTTCGGGGACATCCTGTCCGACCTGGCCGCCAGCGTGTCGTGCGGCATCGGCCTCGCGCCGAGCGCCTCCCT
>JAPOLW010000044.1 GCA_029976905.1 bacterium
GATTCCGGCACCCGGCCCGCGTCAGCCAGGCGTGCCGTCCAATTCCAGCACCTGTTGGAACGTGGGGCGGTTCGTCAAACGGAAGGTGTCGGGGATCAAGCCCGGCGTGAAGCCGATCCGACGCCCCTCCCGGCGCCACGTCGTCGGATCGTCGCCGAACTCGGTGGCGAGTTCGGCGACCCGCCCGTCGATTGCCATCCACAGGTCCTGGCGGCATTGCTCGAGGTCGCCGCCGCCGCAATAGGCGTTCCTGAAGGGTCCCTCCACGGGCTTGCCGAGAAGGGTGCGCAGATCCTTGTCGAGGATCGACTCCTCATCGATGCCACGCAGGCCGATGCCGTCGTCGAAGAGGGGCTGCAAGACCGGGGCGAGGGCGGCCCTCTGGACCACGTCCCACAAGGATCCAGAGATCATCGCGCCGGCTTCGTCCCAGTCCCCGTCTTCGTCGGCATCGAGCAGTGGCGCGTCGCGCTGGAGCCATTCGTCGAGGATTTCGATGACCTGTCCGGCGAGCTCGGAGGGAGGCTCTCCTCCGGCCAGCACCTCGGTCACGACCGCCCATACCGGAGACCGCGTATCCTCGGTGGCGGCCCGGTTCATGATCGACACCACGTCGCTGAGCTCGGGACGCTGGGGCCATTGGTCGAAGAGCTTTACGCGGTGATGGGCGCCGAAGAGCGTCGTGTCTCCGTGCATGAAGCCGGGGGCCGACTGGTTGTTCCAATTCACGAGGCGACCCGTGGGGTGGCCGATCGCGTGGGGGTGTTCGCTCTGCTCCAGGAAACCCACCCAGTCGTACTCGCCGGTCCCCAGGGTCGGCAGGCGCCGGTCGAGGCCGCCTGCGCGCGCCGGGAGGAGTCCCGAGGCGAAGAAGGCGTGGGTCTCGCGATTGACGTAGCCCCAGTTGAAGGTGAAGCCGAACTGGTTGGCCGCGGCGAAGAAATTCTCCGGCGTGTCGGCGTCACCCTCGGTCATGTCCTTGAGGGCGGCGAGGTTGAATCCGTCGCGACCGAAGGTCGACCGTTGGCGGGTGAGCGCGACCGGGTCGCCGCCGACGGTCGCCGTGCCGATGACGGCGCCGTGGACGGAAACAGGGTAGACGATCTCGACGCCGCCGATGGTGCCGGCGTTGAAGACCTCGAAGGCGATGCATTCGCCGTCATGGAGATAGTGCGCCGTTTCGCGCGTCGGCCTGGAGCCGTCGGGCTCACAGAGGACCTCGACGAAGACGTCACGGACGTCCTGGCCGGCCGAGGTGAGGCTCCACGCGTAGTTCGGCGTCCGGCCGATCAGGATGTACATGCCGAGACCGGGCACCGTGACGCCCTGCGCCTCCCACTCGGGGGTCTTGAGGTGCATCTGCATCACGATCACGGGGTAGAAGAAGCCGAGTTGAGGCCCCATGACGGCGAGCGTGTTCCCGCTCGCCGAGGTCTCGGGGTGGACGGTAAGCCAGTTCGAGGCGTTCCGGCTGGGGGGATCCAAAGCTGCCTCGAAGAAGGTGACGCCGCCGAGATCCGGACCCGAGCCCGGCTGGGGGTCGCGGGGATCGAGCGAGATGATCGAGCCCTCGTCGAGCACGACCGATCCGGTGACCTCGCCCCCGGTGAAGGTGCCGTAGTCGAAGACGTCATCGATGGTGGTCGGTGCTTCGGGGTCGTTCGTCTGCAGGAGATCCTCCCAGACGGCCTGCCCCCGGTCCGATCCGAGGCGGTTCTTGAGCTGGGAAAGAAATTCGGCATTGGCGGCTTCGCCGCCCCCGCCGGCGCCGAAGATCGAGCCGATGAAGGCGGTCGTGGCCACGACGTCGTTGACGGAGAACGGCTCGATCCCCACCTCGGGGTGCGCTTTGAGGTAGGCGTTCGCGCCGTCGGCATAGGCCTGCGCGTCGGCGATGATCTGCTCTCCTTCGGGCAGGGTGGTGCGGATGCGTTCGACCTGATCGGTCACCAATTGCTCGGTGGCCTCGCTGGGAACGAAGGGCACGGCGCTCGTCACCAGGGAGAACGCGTTCACGCCGGGGATGTCGGCGACGGCCGCACGGGCGGGGCCGCGACCGAAGGTGATCAGCAATTGGCGGTCGCGGACGGTCGCCCAGCCCGCACCGAAGGCGACGTCCTCACTGGTCTCGCCGGTGATGTGGGGGATGCCCCACTGGTCGTAGATCATCGATAGTCCCGCGCGCCCGGTCTCGATCGGGGTGGTCGCACCGATCGGCTCGAAGTCCTGCGCAAGGAAGAACTCCTCGATGTCGGCGTCGGTGACGCTGCCACGCAGTGGGGTCAATCTGTCGTAGAGCGTCAGCTGATCGAGAGAGTTCTGGTTGGTCGGGATGCCGCCGTAGTTTCCGGGCGCCAGGATGTAGAAGGCGCGGTCACCGCCTCCGTCGCCGATGGGTTCCTGCGGTTCGGTGGGCGGGGGGTTGGGATTCTCCCCGCCGCTCCCGCCACTCGCACCATCTCCACAACTACTTGCGAGCAACGCGCAAGCAAGTGCTGCGGCACGCCAGCTGTTGGTCGAACGCGTAGTCGATCTCTTCATGGGCTACCTCCCCGGTTGCCGGATCACGCTACTTCCGGGATCCGAGCTGGGCAACGTGCGCGGTGCGCCTTTGCGTATGGGCCGCTGGCCTCTCCAGAGGGCACGTTTCGGTCGCCAGCGGGCTCGGCCGGGGGGGCGAGGCGCTTCGGAACGCCCCGGATCGGGCCGGGTGTCCCGGCCCGGAGTCCCCGTTGGGGACCCCTGTCACGGGAATTTCACAAGAACGTGGAGAGGGGCTGTTTTCGTATGCGTAAAAACTGTTTAAGGTGATGATCATGAGTTTCGACGATGAGTGTCGCCGCCGCCTGGACGCCGCTCGGGAGTACCTGGAACAGGCCAGAAACGCTGAAACGCCAGACCTTTGGCGGGAGTGGGCCCGCCGGATCCTCGAGGACGTGCCGGGACGCGAGGCCGAAGTTCTCCGCTCCGAGTGCTGACGAACCGCGCCGGATTCATCATCGATGTGGCCCCGGAACCGGGGCCGCCCCCTGCCGCACGGCCCTGGCCTCTTCCCGGGGCCGCCCCCTGCCACACGGCCCTGGCTTCTTCCTGAGGCCGCCCCCTGCCACACGGCCCTGGCTTCTTCTCGGGGCCGCCCCCTGCCGCACGGCCCTGGCCTCCTCCGGAGCCGAGGCCCTGTCGGACGTGACGACGCGAGTCGGGGCGCATTGCCTCCTTGGGCGCTCCGCGGCCCGCCCCGATGCTCAACGTCCAATCCGTGCCGCCGTGCCGACCTCGTAGATCCGGATGATCGGTCCCGGTCGTTCGACCGCGTCGAAGCCGGCGATCGGGACATAGTAGGCGTCCTGCGCATCGAACGCCGCCTGGGCGGCCGGGCCCACGAAGGGATCGAATTCCGCGCGCAGTCGCAGTTGCGGCGCCAACCGGGCCAGGGCCGCCGGGTCGATCGTCGACGAAAACAGGGGGTGGTCGTGGGTGACCAGGTATCGGGCAGCCGTCTTTCGGAATTCCTGCTCGTCGAGATCGGTACGCCTGCGGACCAATCCGGCCGGGATCCGGGGTTCGCCCCACACCCAGAAGACCATCCCGGCCACCGCAACGACCGACCCCGGGGGAACGTTGTGCTGGAGCCAATCGCTTGCCAGCACGCGGGTGTCGGTGCGCGCGACCACCCGATCGAAGGCGATCGAGGCGCGCAGGGGTTCGAAAACGAGCAACGCGATGACCGCGGTGCTTGCGATCCCGTGCCACGGTCTGCGCAAGACGCGCGCGAGGCCCGCCCAGACGGCTCCGGCCACCAGCAGCGCCAGCGCCGGCAGGAGCGGGACGAGGTAGCGAGCGTGCATGGCGGGGGAGGCACCGAACGCGGCGAAGCCGATCAGAACGAAGAAGGCGCTCAGCGTCGGAAGCGGGGCGCGCGAGAGAAGACCCCAGACGACCGCGAGGGGTGCCGCCAGGGTGAGGAGCCCACCGGCCCCGTGGCGCAGAGCAAAAAAGGAATAATAGGCGTATCCCCGCAAGGGAGACGCCTCCGGCGCGACCGGTGCCAGGGGCGCAACCGATGCCGGTTGGCTCGTGCTCGGATCGAGCGACGGAAAGACGAGAGAGACGATCCCGAGAACCTGCCGGCGCGTCTCGGCGTTGAAGATCAGATCGGGCGAGGTCACCAGGAAGACCGTGGCCGCCATCCATCCGAGGGCGATCAGAACACCCGGGAGGAAGCGGCGTGGCCCGCGGGTGGTCGTTCCGAGGACGCACGCCAGCCACGCCGGTGCGAACAAGAGGACCCCCGGGGGTTTCATGGCCATCGCAAAACCGATCGCCGCGCCCGCCCCGAGCGCGCCGCGCAGCGTTGCCTTGCGGGCCACGCCCGCCAGCGTCCCCAGCGCGACCGTCACCCAGAAGCCAAGCGCCACGTCGGGCTTGGCCGAGTGACTCTCGCGAACGTGCAGGAAGCAGGTGGCCAGAAGAACCCCGGCGGCGATCGCAGGGGCGGTGCCCATCTCGCGCCGTGCGAACAAGAGGAGTGCCGCCACCGTCGCGATGCCCGCGACGGCCGAGAAGAGGCGTTCGAGGAGCAGGAGACGGCCCGGGAAGTGGTCGAGCGCGTGCAGATAGTCGCCGGCCGGTGCGGCTCCCAACGCTTGCAGGACGGGAAGGCCGACTTCGCCGACCGCCCACAGCAAAAAGATGTAGGCGCTCGGAACGCCCGGGTGTTGGCTTGCGTAGTGGAGGTCGAGACTGCCGCGGGCCGGGTGGCGGGTCTTGAAGAGCAGCACCTCCTCGTCGGGGCGGGTCATGAGGTGCGGAAGCCCGGTCTCGATGCCCCAGAGCCGCAGTGCGGTGGCCACCGAGATCACCACCAGGAAGGCGAGCAGGAAATGACGACCCGAGGGCGACACGTGGGGGCAGGGTACCAGATCGCGCAGGTCGTCCCAGCCAACGAGGCCGGGCGGGCGCCGGATCGCTTCGATCACGATGGCGTCACCCGGCCGGGGCGGCGTTGCGGCGGGCGACCCTGAAAGCCTAGCCTCTCTGTGGCTACGGACTGTTCCGGCCGTTGCGCCGGGGTTCGTAGGTCCGGGGCCGTGGCAGACGACCGGGGCGGCCCATTGCGACCGAAGCGAGAAAGGGATCAGCGTCGATGAGTGAAGAGACCCTACCCGGGAAGGCCGTCGGTGATCCCGACCGCCACCGCGCTGCGCTCGAGGCATGGATGCAACGCCACAAGCCCGACGCGACCGACCTGCGAGTCCCCGAAGTGGACATGCCGAAGTCGACCGGATTCTCCAACGAGACCGTCGTCTTCGACGCCCGGTGGCTCGCGGGCGGCGAGGAGGTCGCGCAGCGCTTCGTGGCGCGCATCGAACAGGAGGACGGCGGCCTTTTTCCCGAACAGACCCGGGACTGCGCCGTCTCCGTCGACGTGCAGCGGCGCATCATGCAGGCCGTGGCCGACGCCGGCGTGGCTCCGGTGCCGCCGGTGGTCGCCTACGAAAATGGCCCGGAGGTGCTCGGGCGGCCTTTCTTCGTCATGGAGTTCGTCGACGGGCAGATTCCCGGGGACATCCCCCTCTACACGGAGGAGGGGTTCCTGGTGGACGAGGCGACCCCCGCGCAGCGCGAGTCCCTGGTGCGCGATGGGATCGACAAGATGATCGCGCTGCAACGGATCGACTGGCGCGCTGCCGGGCTGTCCTGGCTCGATGGGTCGGGAGTCGGTGCCCCGACCCTCTCCGGGCAACTGGGTCTCTACCGGGAGTATGTCGAACGCGAGCTGGCCGGCCGCTCCCATCGGGTGCTGATGACGTGTCTGGATTGGCTCGAGCGTACCGCCCCTGCGGATGACGCCGCGCCCGTTGGCGTGAGTTGGGGTGATTCACGTGTCGGAAACATGATCTGGCGCGACTACCGATGCGTCGGTGTGCTCGATTGGGAGGCCGTCGCGCTCCTTCCCGCCGAAGCCGATCTCGGCTGGTGGATGATGTACGACCGCATGGCCTTCGACGACAAAGGGCTCGAGCGTCTCGACGGCTACCCGACCCGCGAGACGATGATCGAGCAATGGCAGGCCGCGACGGGGCGCGCTCCGGTGGGCGGCATCGACTACTGGGAGATCTTCGCCGCAATGCGCTTCGACGCCATCATGATCCGGCTGGGCGATCGACTGGTCAAGCGGGGATACGTGCCCGCGGAGGCGAATATGGCGGTCGAAAACGGCACGACGGAGGCGCTGACGCGCCTGCTCGACCGCCGGGGGGTCCAACCGGAGTGACCCAGGCCACCTTGCATGCGGTGCCCGGCCACGAAGTGCCGCCCGGCGCCGAAGGGAGTGTTCTGGAGACCACCGACGCGGTGGCGTTGCGGGTGGCCCGGTGGCCGGCGTCGACCACCGCGACGACACGCGGAACCGTGCTGCTCTTCCACGGCTATACCGAGTTCATCGAGAAGTACTACGAGGTGATCCAGGAGTTGCGCGCGCGCGGGTTCGCCGTGGCGACCTTCGACTGGCGGGGGCAGGGACTCTCGACGCGCCTCCTGTCGAATCCGTGCAAGGGGCACGTCGAGGACTATGCACACTTCCTCGCCGACGCCGACCGGGTCTACGCGGAGGTGGTCCTCCCCGACATGCCGCGGCCGCATCTCCTCCTCGCGCACTCGATGGGCGGACATCTCGGCCTGCGTTTCCTGCAGGAATTCCCCGACCGCTTCACCCATGCGGTTCTCTCCGCACCCATGCTCGGCTGGGATCGCATCCCCGCGCCGCTTCTCCGCGCGTTGGCGACCGCCCACGTGGCGGCGGGGAAGGGAGGTGCGTATACGTGGCTCCGGGGTGACCCCGACCCGGATTCGCCCGTAAACGACGTCACGACGGACGCCGCGCGCTTTGCACGCAACCAGGCCTTCCTGAATGCGGTCCCGGAACTCCGCCTCGGCGGACCGACGTGGCGTTGGTTGCAGCAGGCGGCGACGAGCATCACCCGGATCCTGCGTCGCGACCGCCTGGCACGCGTGAAGACACCCGTTCTCGTGGCGAGCGCCGAGCACGATACGATCGTCTCGTCGGCCCGCCACCAACTTCTCCCGGCCCGCAGTCCGGCCTTCACGGTCTTGCCGGTCGCCGGTGCGAAGCACGAAATCCTTCAGGAGACCGACGCGATCCGCGCGCGCTTCTGGGACGGATTCGATCGCTTCGTGGGATGATCGGAGCCCGGGGCGGTGGCGTAGAGCAGTCCGCGTCGCACCAACCCCTTTTCCACCTCCACCGCGACGAAGACGATCGCCGAGAGGGCGAGGCAAAGCCCGAGTTCGGCAGCAGCCAGCGGGCGGGTGCGGAAGATCACGTTTAGCGCCGGCACATAGATCGTGGCGAGTTGGAGTGCGAACGTGAGGGCGACGGCGCCGGCGAGGGCGTGGTTGGCGCTCGACCCTCGGGCGAAGAACGACTCGCATTCGGAACGAACGGCGAGAACGTGTCCGAGTTGGGAGAGCGTGAGTACGGTGAAGACCATCGTCTGCCACTGCGCCGGAGCGGCGCGGAGCGCCCAGGCCTGGGTGACGAGGCAGACGCCCCCCATGAGGAGACCGACCCAGAGGATGTGCTGCCACAGGCCGCGTGCGAAGACGCTTTCGTCGGGTGCGCGCGGTGGTCGCTCCATCACCCCGCGCTCCTCGCCCTCGGCCGCCAGCGCGAGGCCGGGAAGTCCGTCGGTCACCAGATTGATCCACAGGATGTGGATCGGCAGCAACGGAATGGGGAGGCCCAGGAAAGGCGCGAGGAAGATCGTCCAGATTTCGCCGGCGTTGCTGGTCATCGTGTATTTGATGAATTTGCGGATGTTGTCGAAGATCCGGCGCCCTTCGCGAATGGCGGAGACGATCGTCGCGAAGTTGTCGTCGAGCAGGATCATGTCGCTCGCTTCCTTGGCGACGTCGGTACCGGTGATTCCCATGGCAACGCCGATGTCGGCCCGCCGTAGTGCCGGCGCGTCGTTCACGCCGTCGCCGGTCATGGCGACGACCTCGCCCCGGTCCTGGAGAGCGGAGACGATCTGGATCTTCTGCTCGGGGGTTGCGCGCGCATAGACCCGGACCTCGGCCACGCGCCTCTTGAGGTCCGCCGGATCCAGGCGGGCGAGTTCGCGTCCGGTCAGTACCGCGTCCCCGTCTGCCATGATGTCGAGGCGCCGGGCGATCGCCCCCGCCGTTGCCGGATGGTCTCCGGTGATCATCACCGGCGTGATGCCGGCACTGCGGCAGAGGCGCACCGCCTCGACGGCCTCTGGTCGGGGTGGGTCGAGGAGGCCGACGAGCCCGACGAAGGTGAGGTCCGCCTCGACCGTCTCGGGTTCGCTCGTCGAGGGAAGTTCCGGCCACACGCGGTAGGCGACCGCCAGGACGCGCAGACCGCGCCCCGCCATCTCTCCGGCGATCTCGAGAAGCCGCCCGGCCTCGATCGGCTCCGGACCCGCGGGGCCGAGGGCGTCGCGGCAGTGGGGAAGGACGCACTCGGGGGCTCCCTTCGTGTAGGCGACGACGCATCCGTCGTCGGCGTGCAACGTGGTCATGCGAGCGCGCTCCGGATCGAATGGGACCTCTCCTACCCGCGGATGCTGCTCTTCGAGGGCCGACTTGTGCACGTCGTGCCCTCGCGCGGCCTCCAGGAGCGCCACTTCGGTGGGATCCCCGACGGTAGGGGCTCCGACTTCGCTGAACGCGTCATTTGAGAGGGCGAGGGCGTGCAGGAAGGTCCGCCAGGGATCGTGCGTGGCATCGACCCGGGCCGTGGGGAGGGTTTGGCCGCTCGCGTGGAGTTCTTCTGCGTGCATGCGATTCTCGGTCAGGGTTCCGGTTTTGTCGGAGCAGATGAAGGTCACCGAACCGAGCGTCTCGACGGCGGGCAGCTTCCGCGCGAGCGCGTGGCGGCGCACCATCTTTCGTGCACCGAGGGCGAGCGAGACCGAAACCACGGCGGGGAGTGCTTCCGGGATCGCCGCGACCGCCAGGCTGATCGCGGTGAGCAGCATGAGCAGGGGCGCTTCACCTCGCAGGACACCGGTCGCGAAGAGGATCGTGCAGATGGCGAGGACCACCAGAGCCAGACTGCGGCCGAAGCGCGCCAGGCGCTTCTGGAGCGGCGTCCTGCCCGCCTCTCCCTCGTGCAAGAGGGTGGCGATGGCCCCCAACTCGGTTCCCATCCCGGTGGCGACCACGATGCCGCGCCCACGCCCGTGGGTCACCACGGTGCCCTTGTAGCCCATATTGTGGCGGTCCCCGAGCGGGGCGTCGGCCTGGGCGACGACGTCCACCGTCTTCTCCACCGGATGGGACTCCCCGGTGAGAGCCGCTTCGTCGGTGCGCAGCGCGACGGCCTCGACGAAACGGAGGTCGGCGGGCACGGCGCTGCCCGCTTCGACGGTCACGAGATCCCCCGGGACGACGTCGGCGGCCGGAATCGACACCGGTTTGCCGTCGCGCAGTACGCTCGCCTCGAGGGCGGCCAGGCGCCGCAGTGCCGCGACGGCCTGCTCGGCCCGGTACTCCTGGACGAAGCCGATCAGCGCGTTCAACGCGATGATCGCGAGGATCACCACGGTGTCGATCGCGTCGCCGAGGACGCCCGAGATGATCGCGGCGGCGATCAGGACCACGATCATGAAGTCGCGGAACTGATCGAGGAAGATCGCGATTGCGCCGCGGCGCTGCCCCTCGGCGATCTCGTTGGCGCCGTGCTGCCGACGACGGTCGGCCGCCTCGTGACCCGGAAGTCCGGTCTGCGGATCGGTGTGGAGCCTTCGGGCGACCTCGTCGACCGAGTCCCCGTGCCAGGGGCCCGTCCGCTTGATGCCCTTCGCATCGGCCGCTCCGGGCCCGGGCGGCGGCGCGTCCCCGAAGGGAGTCCCGACCGACGCACACCGGCCCGGCCGAGGGTCCACCGGATCCGGGCACGGAGGGATGCGCGCCGCGTTCTGCGAGGCCGGAGTGCTCACCCAGCCGGTTTGCGTTCGGAGAAGACGAGATCCATGTCGCTGTGCTCGGCGAGCTGGAGCAGGTCTCCCGGATCGAGCCAGAGGCCGCCGCATTCGGGGCAGAATTCGATTTCGAGGCTCCGCCAGAGCCCCGATCGCAAGGACGCCCGGCAATTCGGGCAGTCCCCGGGAACCGCCTGCCCGGACGCGTCGGCCTGCTCGGTGCGCATCCTGGCGAGCAACTCTCGATCGAGCTTGGCGAAGTACTGGTTTTCGCGCACGCGCTCGGCGGCGCGCAGCGTTTCTCCCCAATGGTCCCTTTCGTCGTTTGCCATGGTTCGTCACAGATCCAACTCGCGTACCAACCCGAAATCGTTCCTTTTGCGTGGCCTCGCGTGCCATTTTTCCGGGAAATGGGAAGCCCCGCGCTGCGCATTCCCACTTCTGGGAATGCGACTCCGGTCACGACCGACCGCCGGGGCGTTTTTGGCAGCCCTCTTGCTGCATGTTTAAGTCGATGACGATGTCGGGTGCACGAGCACCGGAGCGTGAAGCGGGTGTCTGAGGCGATTCTGATTGCCGACGACGAACCCGGTATCCGGGAGAGTCTCGCCGACGTCCTCCAGGACGCCGGGTACGAAACGCATACGGCCGCCGATGGCACCGAGGCGGTGCGCGCCGTTGGGGAGCGCGACTTCGCCGTCGTGGTCACCGATCTGCGGATGCCGGAAGCGGACGGCCTCGAGGTGTTGCGTCGGGTGCGGGAGATCGCTCCGCAGACCATCGTTCTGGTCATGACCGCCCATGCAACCATCGACACGGCGGTCGCGGCCCTGCGCCAGGGAGCTGCAGACTACATTCTGAAGCCGATCGCATTCGAAGAATTGCTCGCCAAGGTGAGCCGGCTGCTCGAGTATCGTCGACTCAGCTGGGAGGCCCAGCTCCTGCGTCGCGAGGTCGAGCGCGACTTCGATTTCGACAATTTGATCGGAAGAAGTCAGGCCATGCAGGAGGTCGAGCGACTCATCCACAAGGTCGCGCCAACGAACAGTACCGTGCTCATCAGCGGAGAGAGCGGTACCGGCAAGGAAGTGGTGGCGCGTGCGATCCACCACCATAGCGGGTTGCGGGATCGCATCTTCCTGCCCATCAACTGCGCTGCGATTCCGGAGAGCCTTCTCGAGAGCCAACTCTTCGGCCACGTACGAGGCGCCTTCACTGGCGCGGACGGTTCCCAGGAGGGTCTCTTCGCGCGCGCCCGGGGGGGCACGATCTTTCTGGACGAGATCGGCGATACGCCCCTTCCCCTGCAGTCGAAGCTCTTGCGCGCGATCGAGTCGAAGGAAATCCTCCCGGTCGGAAGCACACAGCCCGTGAAGGTCGACGTGAGGATCGTCGCGGCGAGTCACCGCGACCTTCTGCGAATGTCGGAATCGGGAGAGTTTCGGGAAGACCTCTACTACCGGCTCAACGTCGTGAACATCCATCTGCCGCCTTTGCGCGACCGGCGGGAAGACATCCCCGAACTCGTCGAGTTCCTGATCCGTCGGCATTCGCGCGAGATGAAGCGCTCGCTGCGCGGTGTCGACAACGCAGCCTTGAAGCTCTTGATGGCGCAGGACTGGAAGGGCAACGTCCGGGAGCTCGACAACGCGATCGAGCACGGCATGATCCTCGCGGAAGGCGAGTGGCTCACGGTGGAAGATCTCCCTGCCCATGTCCGCTCCCTGGGAGAGGGGCTGGTCGGAGACGGCGAGAATCTCAAGGATGCGCTTCGGACCTACGAGCGTCTGCACATCCAGACCGTTTTGCATCGCCATGGGGAGGATAAACGCGCCGCGGCCGAAGCCCTGGGTCTCTCGCTCTCATCTCTCTATCGAAAGCTCGAAGATCCCGACCTCCAATGAGAGAGCGGTTCGGGGAGGAAGGAAGACATGGATCGGGCAAATGATCTGAAGACCATCGTCGCGGCGACGGATTTTTCCAAGAGCGCCGACGGCGCCATCGACTGGGCGGCCGAACTTGCAGCCGCGCATCGGGCGAAACTCGTCGTCGTGCACGCATTCCTGCCGCCGGTCCCCGCGGTGGCGGCGCCGGAATTCGTCCCCCTGCCGCCGGGAGCCATCGAGGCCGACCGGGAACGGGCCCGCCGGGAACTCGACGAACGCGTCGCGAAACTTGCCGCACGAGGTCTCGAGGCCACGGGCGAGGTGCACGCGGGGATGCCGGCCGACGTGCTTGTCGATGTGATCGAGACGCACGCCGCCAACCTCGTCGTGGCGGGGACGCGCGGGCTCACCGGCGTGCGGCGCGTCTTCCTCGGGAGCAAGGCGGCTCAACTCGTGCGCCGTTCTCCATGCCCGGTTCTCACCGTGCACCCCGATCAGGCGGGTCGCCATCGACCGGTTCGGAGCATTCTCGTTCCCACCGACTACTCCGACGATGCACAGCTTGCCGTCGAAGAAGCCGCACGCCTCCTCGGGCCCACAGGCCCGCAAGCGCGGATTCATTTGCTGCACGTCTATCGTCTGCATCCCGAGGTCGTCTATCCGTGGACGCCGCCCCATGTCGCTTTCCGGTCGAGCGAGCTGGTGGCGGAAGCGATGAAGCATCTCGAAGTCCTCGCGGAGCCGCTGCGCAAACAGGGCTTCGCCGTCGATCTTCACGTCCACGAGGGATTTCCGCCCGACGTGATCGACGAGACGGCGCGCGCGCTCGACGTCGACCTGATCGCCATGGGGACGCACGGGCGCGCCGGTGTCTCCCGGCTCGTTCTGGGGAGTGTGGCCGAACGGGTGCTTCCGGGTGCTCCGTGTCCCGTCCTGACCGTGCACCGCACCGCGGACTGATCGCCGCCGGCGTTCAGCCCTTCTTCGAGCGGGGGGGGCGGGGGAAGAAGGCCGCGGTTCGCTGCACGTACTCGGCGTAGCCCGGACGCGTTCGCGAGAGGCCCCGCTCGAGCATGGGGACCCCGGATACGCGTCGGAGCAGGACGCTCATGACGACGGGGCCGATCAGGGCCCAGGGGTGCCCGGCGGCCAGGGCGAAGGCTCCAAGTCCCCACCAGACCAGGAAGTCCCCGAAGTAGTTCGGGTGGCGTGTCCAGGCCCACAGACCCCGATCCATCACCTGCCCCGCCTGGGCGGGATCCGCCTTGAAACGGGCGAGTTGCGCGTCTCCAATCGCTTCGAACGCGAGGCCGACGCCGAAGACGAGGAGCCCGATCGCATCGATGGGGCCCAACGGTGCGGCTCCGGGGGCGATCAGGACGGCCTGCACCGGCCAGGAGACGATCCACATCAGGACGCCCTGGAGGCCGAAGACGGTGAAGAGGCTCCGCCGGGGGAATCCGTTCGGGTCACGCCGGCGCATCGCGGCGTAGCGTTTATCCTCGCCGTGGCCCGCGTTGCGCCAGAAGAGATAGGCCCCGAGCCGTGTCCCCCAGAGGGTCGTACAGGCGAGTGCGAGCCAGGCGCGGCCATGCGTGGGGCCCACGAGGAACGAGATGACCCAGGCGATCAGCACGAAGCCAAGGCCCCAGAAGATGTCGACGATGCTCGCGTCGCGAAGCCGCAGGCTGAGAAGCCACAGGCCCGAGAGGACGGCAAGCGCAGCGCCGAGTCCGACGAAGGAGATGGCAAGGGGTCCCATGTCCCCCCACCCTAGCGTCCGCGAGGCGTCATGCGAATCGGGGGCGGAAGCGTCCGGCGGGGGGCGTCATGCGAATCGGGGGCGGAAGCGTCCGGCGGGGGGCG
>JAPOLW010000450.1 GCA_029976905.1 bacterium
GGAAGCGCTCGACGCACGCGTCGATTCGGGGGTCATCGCGGTCGAGTGCACGCACGGGAGACGCGGCATCCAGAAAGCGCTCGAAGCGCACGCGGAAGCCGCCGCCCGCCCGCTCCCGGCTCGCCGTGACGCCGAAGAGGGCAGCGCCGTTTCGCAGTGCCACCCGTGGAGCCCCGACCGTGAGGCGCATTTCGCCCTCGAAAAGACGCAACCGTCTCGGCGTTCCGGCAAGCGCGGCACCGTTGAACTGCACGACGGCGCCTCGCGTGAGACGGCGACCCACCTCGCGGACGGCGGCTGTCGGTCCGGCGTGAGAAATCACGATGTGTTCGGCATAGCGATCTTCCACGCGCATACCGAATGGATTGATGAAGCGAACGCCAAACCGCGTTCCGCTCCCGCCGTGGCTCCAGTGTCGCAGATGAACGAGCGGCCAACCTGCGTCGGCGCCGATCAAGCGTACCAGGAGGGGGAGCATGATCTGGGGTGCCGTCCAGAGGAGCACTCCCCGGCCCGAGGAAATGTCCGCGACGACGTCGTCGATCCCTTCCATTTCGATGGCCGGTCGGAAATCCGGAGAACGATCCAGCCCGGCGTAGAGCAGGGATTCCTCGAGGTAGGTGCTGGTGATTCCGAGCAGGGCCTGTTCCGGGGAAACGGACCGTCCACGGGTCCCGTAGGCGGCCAGACGAGCGCACCCGGCCCGCGTGCGCTTCGGCCGGGCGCGCAGGGCGATCCGCCCGAGACGGCGCGCCAGCGCCGGCCACTGGTTCGGGCGCCACCCCCGCACGGCAATCCGGGCGAGCAGGAGTACGATGAGCCGGAACACATCGTCCAGGGCAAAGCCTCGAGGTGATGCCGATATGATCCATCACCTACCGGGGGGTCTCCCCAGTACGGGAAACGAGCCCGCCTCTCCGCAGGACGACATCCTTCTCATGTGGCATAGCCCGCACGGGCTCTCCAGCGAGGAGCGGCCACACGATCCGAAGCAGCAACCGGTGGGCGGTCCGGTCTTTCGCAGGACGGAGGACGGCTCATCCACCTGACACCGTTGTGCTAGAGTCGCGCGGCGGCGCGGGAGGAGATGCCAATGTCGAAGTACGAGTGCCCTGTCACCATGGCGAAACGGATTGCCGGATTCCTCCTGCTGGTTCTGATCACCGACGCGGGTCCGGCCCGGGCCGAACCGCTGGTCGCCACCCAGATCGATGCCGACAACGCCGCCTCGACCATTCTGGGAGGCTCGGTCGCCATCGGTGGCGTCGGAGACTGGGCCCTGCAAAACGGCGAGATCTGCGCCGTGATCGCCGACCCCTCCCACCCCACCGATGCCGCGACGACCGGTGGGGCTTTGATCGATCTCGGGCTCTGTGGTCGAGCCGACGACCAGCTGATCTTCTACGTCGAGGTGCTGAACAACTCCGGCGACCAGGTGGTGCCCGCCTCCCGCATCGAGACCGGTGGCGACGATGCGGCCGCGTGGCTCGATGTCTTCGGCGCGCGAGACGGTGTCGAGGTCACCACCCGCTACGCACTCGACCTCGCCGAGCCGCGCCGGCTCCGCATCCGCACCAGCGTGACACCCGGACCCGACGCCTCCCCTCTCTCCAGCTTTGGCGGCGCTTTCCTCAACGTCCGCAGCCTTTCTCCGTTCACGGTCTCCACGACGGGGACAAGTCCTTCGTATGGATACGTCTACCCCGCGTTTCGCGAATCCGGCCTGGGCGCGCTCGCTGACGCAGCCACGTCGGCCGACCTGGTGGTCGCCGTCGGCGCGGCCGATCTCGAACCCGGAATTGCCTATGGACAACGCGCCGTCGCCGCCTACGTGCGCGACGCTTCGGGCAAGCGCACCGACCTGCCGCGCTTCTTTCTCACCGACTTCTTCTCGACGGTGATCTTTGCCTTCAGCGAGCCTTTCGTCTTTGCGGACGATGACGATCTGGGCTGGCTCGGCCTCATCGAGACCCGGTTCATGGATCTGCCCGCTGGCGACGTCCTCGTCCTCGAGCAGGAAATCTGGGTTGGTGAGCGAGCAGATGTCTCCTCGGTGACCGATCTGCTCTTTGCCGATGCTGCGCTCGTCACGGGTCGAATCGACACGGCTCCGGCGGTCGTCCACATCGATCGCCCCGGCGGAGACCCATTCACCGAGGTTCGGATCGCCCAGCCCGGCCCCTTCACGGTACGACTTCCGCCGGGCAGCTACGGGCTGCGCGTCGAAGCAACCGGAGGACGCAGCCAGAGCCGGACGATCGAGGTCGGGGCCGATGCCACCGACATTGGCGCCTTCTCGCTCACGGGGCCGGCCGAACTCGTGCTTCCCCGCGGATCACCGATGCGACTGGTCTTCGTGGGAATCGACGGGACCGACGACCCGGACTTCGGAGACGACCTGCGCGGCGCCAACCGGCGCCGGGACGGCTCGCCCCGGCGGGTCTTCCCCCTCGAGAATGCGATTCATCTCACCGGTCGCGACGGCGATCCGGCCTCGGTGGCGATGCGGCCGGGGCGGTATCGGGTGCTTGCCACCCGCGGACCCGAGTTTTCGGTCGAGTCCATCGCCTTCGAACTCGCGCCCGGAACCCGGCGGGCACTCGCCATCGATCCGCCGCGACGCGTCCTGGAGACGCCCGGGCTGATCGCCGCAGATTTCCACGTCCACTCCGCACCCAGCAACGACAACGCCACGCCGACGTCGAGCCAGATTGCCAATGCCGTTGCGAACGGCTCCGAGGTCCTGATCTCGACCGAGCACGACCACGTCTTCGATCTCGCGCCGACCGTCGAGGCGATGGGACTCGCGGACGAATTCCCGAGCATCGTCGGACTCGAGGTCACCAGCGAAGCCTCTTCCGGGGTTGCCCCTCTGAGCATCGGTCACGCCAACGTCTTTCCGGTCCCGGTGCAGCCTCTGGCCCATCAGCGCGGCGCGGTGCAGAGCGAAGGGCGGCGCTGGCGTGACATCATCGCCGATCTGCGCGCGATGCCGGGCGCGCGCGTAATCCAGCTCAATCATGCTCGCAGCGAGAGCGGTGAGCAGGAAAAAGGCGCCTTCTTCACCCACCTCGGTCCCGCCGTCGAAGCCTTCGATCCCGACGAACCCCTCGAGGCCGAACCGAACCGGGTCTTGATCGAGCGCGATCCACAGACCGGGCTGCGCGACATCGACTTCGACGCAATGGAACTCCTCAATGGGTCCGACATGGGCCGCTATGAGGTCCTGCGCGAGGATTGGTTCGCGCTTCTGCGCGCCGGAGAGAAGATCGTGGCCACCGCCAACAGTGATTCCCACTTCCGCGGCCGTCCGGTGGGCACGCCCCGCAACTACGTGCGCTACGAAGGGGAAGTGGTGCCGGCATCGACCTTCGACGAGGCCCGCTTCGTCGAGTCGGTTCTCCAGGGGCGCGTGTTCGGCACGACCGGGCCGATCCTGGACGTCGACTTCGCCGGCTCTGGCCCGGGAGACACGGCAACGGTCCGCGACGGCATGCTGCGGGTACGCATCTCGGCGGCCCCGTGGGTTCCGGTGGAGGAACTCCGGGTCTACGTTTCGGGCGAGGCCGTCGAAACGCGAGCGATCGGCGATGGTCGGGAGATCGAGATCCCCCTCACCCTGGAGGAAGATGGTTTCATCACCGTCGAAGTCCGCGGCGAGCCCACTGGCAGCTACGCTCTGGTTCTGCCGGGCGTCACGCCCTTCGCCTTCACCAATCCCATCTGGGAGCGGGCGACGGAGGCGGGCGGGGAAGAACGCACGCATGCCGGGTCGAGGCACGACTGAGCGCTCGTGGCAGCGGCAGGTGCGCGTCACCGGGGAGGCAAGGGCTGCGCCGATGCGGGCGACACGTTGGTAGGCGACGACAAGGG
>JAPOLW010000451.1 GCA_029976905.1 bacterium
CTTGCCGAACCTGGCGATCGCGTTGAGAGCCTTGCGTCGCATCGCAGATCGTTCGCGCGCCATCGCTTCCCATCGGCTGAAAGATGCTCGGAGAATTTTGCGGCCAAAGCTCGCGACGAATTTCTCAGCCTTGCGAACTTTCCTCTCCCACTCGGCCAGCTCCAGGTTCGCCGCGGCGCTCTCTTTGGTGTGCTCCATCCACCGATCGAACACCGACGCCTGCACGCGGCGCGAGAGCCTCATGATCGCGCGCGCTCGTACGCCGCGTCGCTCCGGCGTTCCCGCTCGGCGGCATCCCCGAGCACGACGTCGCGTAGCCGCTCGGCGAGATCCGGCACCGAGTTCTTGGCATAGTACCAACCCGCTTCACCGAGCACCTCGCGATGTTCGGGGATGTCGTTGGCGATCACGGGCAGGCGAGCCGCCATGGCCTCGAGCAGGGCCGGGTGGGTTCCTCCGACATCGGTCGCCTGAACATAGCAATGCGCATGTGCGCGCAGTTGGTCGTATCCCTGCCCGAAGAGAAATCCGGCGAAATGGACGCGCCCATCGCCGCCTGCGAACTCCGACAAACGCGCCTTGTAGCCGCTGGCGTAGGGAGCGTCCCCGACGATGACGAGATCCCCCGGGATGTCCGCAGCCCGGAAGGCGCGAATCACCACGTCGGCATTGTTCTCGGGTTCGAGGCGGCTGACGTAGAGGACGTAGCCGCCGGGTCGGACACCCAGGCGGTCGAGCACGTCGCGGCCGGCGGCAAGCGGCGGATCCGCCCCGTAGGCGATCATCACCACCCGATCGACGCCTCGCTCCCGATAGTGATTTTCGATCACCCGACAGTCGGCCACGATCACGTCGGCAAGCCGTGGTCCCAACCACGACGAAAGGCGGTAGAAGGTCCGCCCGGCGAGCCCCCATTTTCGACGTGAGCTCTCGATTCCGTCGATCGCGAGTGCCGTGGGGGAACCGGACCAGCGCAGCAGAGGCAGGGCCGGGAAGTTGGCGGAGTTGCAAACGATGGCGAGGTCGTAGCGCTCCCGACGCGACCACCAGGCCGCGCGCAGCGTGTGCAGCACGGTTTCGAGATACTTCGAGCGCGGCGCCGGAAGAACGACCAGGCGGACGCCCCGATGGAATCGGCCATGGAGGGACGGAGCGACGCTGCCGCTGCGGCCGAAGACGGTCACGCAATGACCGCGATCGACCAGATGCGCGCCGACTTCCTGTGCAAACGTCTCGAAGCCCCCATAGCGGGCGGGAATGCCGCGCGTCCCGAGGATCGCGATGCGCAATCGTCGCCCTTCTCGACCAGCCCGCCCCACCGGGAGACACCATAGCAGGCCCGCCTTCACCTCTCAGACGCCACCCGGGGCGCCCCAAGAACCCCTCGGGCGAACCCCAGGGCAAAACCGTCAGCAAATCGTCAAATCCGACAAGGCTGCCCGACGGCCCGTGCTTCGTGCATGTTTGCGCGGCGCCCCGAGGCGAAAAAGCCCATGCGCAGCGCCCTGGCGCTGGTCCCGGTGTTGCAGGCGCACGAGACCGTGGCAACACTGGCAACCCGCCAGGCTCGCATTCTTGCACTGCTACTGGCCAATCTTTGCCTCCAAGGGCTCGATGCCCTTGTTACGTACACGGCACTTCGGCGTGGACACACCGAGGGCAACCCGTTGGTCGGTGCCCTGATGGAGTTCATCGGTCCGACCGAGGGCCTGCTGGCGGCCAAGGTTCTCGCGGTCGCCCTGCTGTTGCTCATCTATCGGCGGCGCAACCACCGATTCGTCGAGCCGGGCCTCATCTCCCTGGCCGTGACCTATACGGTCTTCGCCGTCGTGCCCTGGGTGATGATTCTCGCCAACGGCCCATCCTAGGCCGGAAACCTCCCGGAGGCGTGCGGGATCCAGCCGCCGGGCTCACGCCTCGAGGGCCGCGGTGACGATCTGGGGAAGACACGTCGCCAGGGGTTCGTCGAGTTTCACGTCGGCCATCGAGTCGTAGGGGGTCGTCGATCGGGTGATCACCACCACGCGCGCGCGGTGCTCCCGGGCCACGTCCACCAGCGACGCGGCTGGCTGCACCTGCAGCGAAGTCCCCAGCGCGAGAAAACAGTCGGCCCGACGGGCCAGCTCCATCGCCTGGCGGAGAACGTCGGGAGCAAGCATCTGTCCGAACGAAACCGTTGCCGGCTTGAGGGCGCCGTCGCATGCGCGGCACCGCGGCACCTCCTCGCCGCCCTGGAAGCGCTCGAGGACCGGCTCAATCGCTTCCTCGGACGCGCACCGAACGCAAACCGCGTGCCGGTTGGTTCCGTGTAACTCGAGCACCTTGCGACTGCCCGCCGCCTGATGGAGGCCGTCGATGTTCTGGGTGATGACACCGAGCAGGCGCCCTTCCGATTCCAGGCGCGTGAGCGCGTCGTGGGCCGGATTCGGCCGCGCGGACAGCATCGCCGGGATCGTCTCCCCCTTGTAGCGCCAGTGCTCGCGGCGAGCCTCCTCGGATCTCTGGAAATCCGCATACTCCACGGGTTGGTATTTCTCCCAAACGCCTCCGGGACTGCGGAAATCGGGGACCCCCGAAGCCGTGGAGAAACCCGCGCCGGTGAGCGCGACCGTTCGCTCGCTGGAGCGCAGGATCTCGATCACCGGATCCAGGGTGGCTCTGCCTGGCGCCTCCACGGGGTCGAGAGTAGAGGGTCTGGCGCTCGCTGTCACGCCGCCCGCCCTTGACATCGGCGGTGCGAACGAGCATCTGCGGCAAGCGCCCGCTGGGCGCGCCCTTCGTTTCGGATTCCCTCATGGACGGTACTACCACGGCGGAGCCCCTGTCGGCCCTGGACGCGGCCTTCTTGTTCTTCGAGCGACCCGACGAGCCTCTGGTCGTCGGCGCCCTCGTGGAAGTGGAGTCCGCCGCCGACCCGACGCTCCTGCTTTCGCGCCTGGAGGCGTTGGTCGAGCGGGAACCGCGCTTCCGGCAACGGCCCGTCCGCGTTGCTCTGGGCGTGGAGCGGCCGACCTGGGAAGACGACCCCGATTTCGCATTCATCCGTCACTACCGCACCGCTCCATGGCCCGCCCCCGGCGATACCGCTCGATTGCGCGAGGTCGTCGACACGGTGCTCGCCCGCGCGCTCCCGACCGACCGCCCCCCCTGGGAGATCGTGTCGATCCCCGGAGGATCCGAGGGACGGGCCGCGCTCCTCCTCCGGGCCCACCATTGCCTGCTCGACGGAATGACGGGCATGCGCATGATCGACCTCCTGTGCGACGAGCCCGAAGAAAACCGCTCGAAGCCTCGTCGCCGCAATCGCAGCACGACTTTCGATCGACAGAGCGCCGCCGGAGATTGGGCGCGGGGCGCCTTCCATGCGTCCGCTGCCAGTGCACCGGTCTGGGATCACATGCGCAATCTGGCGGAGTTGACGTCGACCTTCGTCTCTCTGCTGCACGACGACCCAGCGCCACCGACGTCGATCAATGGCCGCGTGGGACGGCGTCGGCACGCGACCTGGGCGTGTTTCGACCGCGACGCGTACGGACCGGTCTGCGCGGAGACCGGAACGACCGTAAACGAAATCGCACTCTCGGTGATCGCAGGAGCCCTCCGGCGCTACTTCTGGCGCCACGACCGAACGGGCACGCGCACGCCGCTGCGTACGCTGGTTCCGGTGAGCCTGCGCGGGCACGCGGACGATCCACGGCTGGGGAACGCGATCTCTGCCCTCTTCCCCCATCTTCCCGTCGACGTCGCCGACCCCCTCGAAAGGCTCGAGCAGATCTCTCTCGAGATCCAGGAACTCCGTTCCCGGGGACAGCCTCGCGCGGCCGCGTACGCGCTCGGGATGCTCGACTCATTGCCTTCGATGATC
>JAPOLW010000452.1 GCA_029976905.1 bacterium
CAAGCAGGAGGCTGAAGCTCGCGCCGGAGAGCAAGGCGTTTAGACCGGAAACGAAATCCCGGGCGGGGATCGGCGTTCCGGCCATGGTTTCGGCCGCCCGGTGTCCAGCCGAGAAGCTCAGGATCGTGAGATACCAACGCCAGGTTCGGACGACGCCTTTCCAGACCTCCACGGCAAAGGCCTGGGCGTCGATCGAGACGGCACGTACGGGGAAGAACCAACCGATGCCCAGGAAGAGGAGGCCGAGAAGCAGGGCGAGCCCGATCCCGGTCGATGGGGAAAGCTGTGGCGGCGGAGCCTCGGCCCAGGGGTGTCGCGCGCCCCGGGCGGTCGCCAGCGGCAGGCCAGCCGCGAGGAGGAGGGCTACGAGCCCAGCACCGGGATAGCGATTGAGGTGGGCGTAGGACCAGGTCATCGCGAGCGGGGGTTCGAACACGTGCAGAGCGATCTGCGCCACCGCCCCGGCGGCGACGGCGACGAGGAGCACGCGGTCGCCGGTCGCCAGGGCCTCTGGGTTCATCGTGGCTGCGGTGCCGTCGGGCATGGAATCAGGGCCGGGGCCGTCGTGGCCCGGGGCTCCTGCGGCCCTTCGTCAGGCCCAGCACACCCGCGATCTCGCGGCGGGCCGTGGCCGGGCGGAGCCCCGTCCTGGAGGAGAAGGGGGGGCCCTGGGGCCCGAATCCGACCGTTCGGGCGAGGGATCGGCTGCTTGCGAGAAGAGGTTGGTTGCTGGGAAATCGGTGCCACACTAGGGTGAGAGTAGCGGAGAATTTGCGCTGCCGGTACGCAGCCCGGAAAGAGGAGAAGACCTTGTTCAGATCGCTTTTGTCGACCGCGCTCGCCCTCGTCGTGCTCTCGTTCCCAACCCAGAGCCTTGGCCAGTCGGCGACCTGCGCGGAGTACGTCGCTTGTGATAACGACTGTGCCGACGCCGATCTCCTCGAGGGAATCGAGCTGGGCGCTGTCGATTCCATTGGGGAACTGCTCTGCTTTACAGGGGATTTCAAGTGCCCCTGCTTTCAGTCCCTCACGGACATCGACAATCCATCATCTCAGGCATTCTCCGAGTGGCAGGGCGAGATCGAGCGGATCGCAAGACAGTGCTCGAGCACGGGCGCGTCGAATCGCAGTTTGAGCGGCATCGCCTTCGAAGCGGCGACCCGGGTTTGCACACCCGGCTTCGGTGAAGTCGAGAGGATCCTCGCGGTGCATTGCGACAGCTGTCACAAGCAAGGCGGTTTAGGGGGATTCCAATACGCCGGGCGCGAGGACCTCGTGAACAAAAAATCCAACGGAAGCCCGCTCGACTACGTGAAGCCGGGCAACCTCGAGGAGAGCTACCTGTACAGGAAGATCGAGGGCACCCAGGTGGAGGCGGGAGGGATGGGGGGGCAGATGCCTTCGGGGAGTCAGCTCGACCCGAAAGAGATCGATACGATCAAAAACTGGATCCTCGGCGGCGCCAACCCCTGAGTCTTCGATCCGTCCGACGGAGCGTCCCCGGGGCGCTCGTTCTCGTCACATCGGCGGGACTCTTCCTCGGGGTCGGGGTGTTCGACCATGACGTGTGGGCGCCCGTCGAACCCACAATTGCCGGTGTCGTCTGGGAGATGGTCGAGACCGGCGACCTCGTCGTTCCCCGCATCAACGGAGAGCCCTGGGTAGAAAAACCGCCCTTTTATTACTGGCTCGCATGGGCCACATCGAGCCAGGGAGGCCTCTGGGCGGGGACCCTTCGCCTTCCCTCCGCTCTGCTTGGACTCGCTTGTCTGGGCATCCTCTTCCTCGTCGCCCGGCGCTCCTGGGGCCACCCGGTCGCGCTCGGGACTACGTTGGTCGGCGCGACTTCCGCCTTTTTGTGGGATGTGGCCCACCGCGCTGGGTCGGACATTTCGGTCGTCTTCTCCTCTTTTCTCTGCCTGGGTCTCTTTGCGCGTTTGGTCGCGGAGGAGCGCCGCGACGACGATCGCGTCGCAGGTGCCGCCACTCTGACGCTGGTCGCGGCGCTCGCGATTTCCTTCTTTGCCAAGAACCTGTTGACGCTTCTCGTGGTTCTACCGCCGATCGCCGCCTTCCTCGCGCAGCGCGGAGAGTGGCGCAGGCTGCTCGTCCTGGTCGCGATGCTGTCGGTCGCGTTGCCGATGTTCGTCCTGCCCTGGCTCGTCGCGATTCACCGCGAGGTGGGTTGGGAGGCCGTCCGCAGCGTGCTCTTCGACAACACCCTCGGCCGCTTTCTCCCGATCGAGCACTGGGCGCCCAGATACGCGACCGGGATGTCCGACGCTCTGGTCGCGGAGAAGGAGTCGGCCTTCTTCTATCTACCGCGACTCCTGGCCTATCCTGCGCCCTGGACGGGGATCTTCATCGTGGCGTTCGTCGATCTCGTCCGACGACGACGGGCGCTGACCGAGATCGAGCGCTTCCTGCTCGTCGGCGCCGTCACCATGCCCCTCGCCTTGTCCCTGTCGAGCGCCAAGTCCACCGACTATCTCGTGCCCGTCCTCTTCTTCGACGTCCTGATCGTGGGCGCGTTCCTGGATGCCTGGCGCCATGGGGGCCGGGTGCTGGCCACCTGGGAATGGATTCTGGTGGGCGGCACCCTCGTCGCCGCCTTGCTCGCGATCGCCATCTCTCCCCTGGTTCTGTCTGTGCTTTTTGGCGGCGTCGCGCCTCTTCTATGGGCGCCGCTCGCGCTGGCGGCGGTCGGATGGTTGGCGCGTCGGGCGCGCCGGACCGGGGTCGACGCGCGATGGCTCTTCGATTTCGGCCTGGTCGCGAGTGCCGCGCTCGTTGCCGGGCTCGCGATCGCCCTGCCGGCGTTGGATCGCGAGAAGTCCTACGCGCCCTTTTTCGAGGAGGTGCAACCCTGGCTCGTGGGGCGTCGCCCGGTGACGACCTACCGCAGCGTCATGCGCTTGCCGTTGATCAATTATTTCCTCCGCACCCGGGTGGAGGTGCTCGAGGACGTGGAGTCGGTGGTGCGACGTCTGGCGAGCGCGTCGCCCACGGCCGCATTTCTGCCGTGCCGCTCCTGGAAAGCACACAAAGCTCGCGTCGAGGCAGCGGGCTCGGTGCGGGTCGTCGACGCCCGCGGGCGGGGCTCCCTGTGTTTTGTCGCCAATCACCCGGATTGGCGCCCGGGCGCGCCGTCGGACGGAGGGCCGGCGGCCGTCCGGGGGGGCGACGCCGCCGTGGGAGGCGCTGGCGCGCCCGCGGATTCGGGGGCCGGCGACCGGCTCAATAGTGCCAGGGGAATTTCTTGAAGTCGCGTGGGCGCTTTTCGAGGAAGGCGTCCCGACCTTCCTCGGCTTCGTCGGTCATGTACGCGAGCCGGGTCGCTTCGCCGGCAAAGACCTGCTGTCCCACCAGTCCGTCGTCGATGAGGTTCATGGCGAACTTCGCCATGCGCTGGGCGGTCGGGCTTTTCGTGTTGATTTCCGCGGCCCATTCGAGCGCGAACGTTTCGAGGTCTTCGTGCGCCACGACCGCGTTGACCATGCCCATGTCTTTCGCCTCCTGGGCGCTGTAACTGCGGCCCAGGAAGAAGATTTCCCGCGCGAACTTCTGACCCACTTGACGCGCCAGATAGGCCGACCCGTAGCCACCGTCGAAACTCGCGACGTCGGCATCGGTCTGCTTGAACTTGGCGTGTTGGCGACTGGCAATCGTGAGATCGCACACCACATGCAGGCTGTGTCCGCCGCCGGCCGCCCAACCTGGCACGACGCAGACGACGATCTTGGGCATGAATCGAATCAGTCGCTGCACTTCGAGGATGTGCAGTCGACCACTACGCGACGAGTCGATCGACGACGCGGTCTCGCCCTCGGCGTACTTGTAGCCGTCCTTGCCGCGGATGCGTTG
>JAPOLW010000453.1 GCA_029976905.1 bacterium
CGTCCGGCGATCGCATTCTCCTGTGGTTCGATCTTCTCGACGATTCGGGGACCGCCGTCGTCCCGATGGGAGGCGAGGTCGAAATGTTCCAGACGCCGCGCTTCCGCGTGCGGGCGGTCGGCGCACTCCACCAGAAACCCGGCTGCCCCGACGAGACAACGGCGGCGCTCCCCGCCGGGCGACTCCATCACCTCTGCCGGGGTGAGTGCTACAACCCCTCGGACGAACGCAAGGTGATCACCCGCATCGAGGTCGTGCGCATCCGGCCCCAGGACCGTCCCGGCGAGCCTGTCGATTCGCTGATCGACGACCCGTGGAAGATCCTGCCTTGTCCGGGAGACCCCGCCGGCTGCGCGGTCGAGTTCTCCGATGAGGAATTTGCCGCCAGTGGCCGCAACGCCCTCTACTACGTTCGGGCGATCCAGGAGCCCACGCCAACGATCAATGCCGGCAATCTCCGCTGCGAGCGGGACGCCGAAGGAAACTGCCTCGACGTCGCCCCGTGCTACGGCGACTTCCGCACGGACTACCAGGACGACTGCCTGGCCGAGAGCGAGGAGCGCGCCTGGTCCTCGCCGATCTTCGTAGACCACGTGCGCGCGCGCGAGGGTGCGCGAGCGAACCGACAGGAGGGATAGACCATGGCCGAAGCATTCATCGTCGGAGCCGTCCGGACCGCCGGAGGGCGTCGCCGGGGCAAACTCTCGGGACACCATCCCATCGACCTCGGAGCCGAGATCCTCGACGAGCTCATTCAACGCACCGATACCGACCCCAACCTGATCGAGGACGTCGTGTTCGGATGCGTCAACCAGGTCGGCGCTCAGGGAACGAATATCGCGCGCAATGCCGTCCTCTCCTCCAGCCTTCCCGAATCCGTCCCGGCGACCACGGTCGACCGCCAATGCGGCTCTTCACAGCAAGCGGTGCACTTCGCGGCCCAGGCGGTCTTGTCCGGCGTGCACGACATCGTCATCGCCGGTGGCGTCGAGGTGATGAGCCTCGTCCCGATCGGGGGCAACGCCATCTCGGGACACAAAGCGGGATACGGCGCGCCCTACGGGCGCGGCATGAAGAAGCGCTACCCGGGCGTCAAGTGGAGTCAATTCGACGGCGCCGAAATGCTCGCGCAGAAGTGGGGACTCGAGCGCCCCGAACTCGACGCCTTCGGCCTCGAAAGCCACCAGAAAGCGGCGCGCGCAACCCAGGAAGGACGCTTCAAGCGCGAGATCAAGCCGGTCGAGGTCTTACTCGAAGACGGCACCCGCGAGATCTTCGAAAAGGACGAGGGCATCCGGTACGACGCCAGCCTCGAGTCCATGGGGTCCTTGAAGACGCTTTCGGATGCGGGCCTCCTGACGGCCGGCACCTCGAGCCAGATCACCGACGGGGCCGCCGCCCTCCTGATTGCCAACGAGGACGGTCTCGCGCGCCTTGGCGCGACGGCACGGGCGCGCATCAAGACGATGACGCTGGCGGGTGACGACCCCGTGGTCATGCTCGGCGCTCCCATCCCGGCCACCGAGAAACTTCTCGCCAGAAGCGGCGTCGCCATCGGCGACATCGACCTCTACGAAGTGAACGAGGCCTTCGCCTCGGTGCCGCTCGCCTGGGCGAAGGCGATCGGCGCTGATCGCGACAAGCTCAACGTCAACGGAGGCGCCATGGCCCTCGGTCACCCGTTGGGCTGCACCGGCGCCAAGCTCATGACCACCCTCCTCCACGAATTGGAGCGCACCGACGGAACCCTCGGCCTCCAGACGATGTGCGAAGGCGGTGGGCTCGCCAACGCCACCCTGATCGAACGCATCTAGACCAGCCCAGCTTCGCGGCGCTCGCCGACGGCCCCTTCAGTAGGCGTCGAAGTCGAGCGCCGCGAAGCGAACGCCGTCGGGCGGCAGCGTCCGGCCGGGCTGCCGCAGATCCCGATAGATCAGATTGAGCGGCGAAGGCCGCGCCCACCAGGGGATCGACCACCACGGGTGGCGCCTCCAATCGCGCGTCGGATCCAGGCCAATCCACGCCTGCAATGGGTTCGACCGCTCCAGTGGGTCGAGCGTCCCGGCGCTCTCGAGAGCCTCGCCGGCAAGCGTCCCCAGCGCCACCCAGATTCCGACCCGCCCGCTCGGAGCATAGACCACGTCCGCATCGCCCGCGCGTCGCCGACGGTAGAGGCGCGCCGGACAGGCCAGGCGCCAGGCCAGTTCTTCGCGGTTCCAGAGACGCTCGAAGGATGGCGCAGCATTCGCCGCCGGCCGGGGCGCCGCGGGTGGACCAAGCCCCATCCGTACCTCGAGGGGGCCCACCAGTTGGAATCCGAGTTTCTCCACGAAAACGGGCGTACTTGCCGCGTTCGATACGCCGACGACGAAGTCGAAGCCCGCTCGCGTGGCATCGGCGTAGACGCCTTCGGCCAGGCGCGGGAAGAGACCACGGCCGCGGAAGGCCGGGGCGGTCGCGGTGTGGATGGAGAGCACGCCCCGCGACGGTTCGCCGAAGAGCCTCGCCCGCAACGGCACAGTCACGTAGTGGGAGACCAGCCGCGCCCCATCCCAGGCGTTGCGTCCGACCGCCGGGCCAGCCGGGTTGTCGCAATAGCTCCAACGCAGATAGCCCTCATCGAGATGGATCGCGTCGACGAAGGTCTGCCGCAGGAGCATCGACGTGGCATCGAGTTCCCGATCGGACAAATCGAGCGCCCGCTCTTCGAGCACGTCCGTCCCTACCCGTCCCGCGCGTCCAGCGCCGTCACGAAGGTGTCGTAGCGGCAGATCCGGGCCCCGCCGGCGACCAGTCGGTCGAGCCGTGGCAGGACCCGACCGCGGTTGTGGTACATGACGGCGTTGAGGATGCGACTTCCTCCCAGTTCCGGATGCATGAAGCGTTCCTGCTCGGTGTCGATGTCGTAGGGATGGACGTACCCAACCACCGGCACGCCGGCCCTGCGTCGGCGACGGAAGAGGAGGTGGGTCAGCGCGCCGGGCAGGACCCGGAAGTAGACGCCTCCGGCGAAGGGGACCTTGCAGCCGAAGAGGCCCGAGATCGACAGCGGAATCTCCCAGATCCCCGACGGATGACGCGCACACGTCGACTCGAAGCCGTGCCAACCATAGAGGGGATTGGCGTGCGGCAGCACCGAGCTCGAATACCGGAAGCCGAGATCCCGCAGCACGTCGTAGGCCCATGCAGTGCGCTCGGTGAGCGAGAAGATGGGCGCGCGAAAGCCCGTAACCTCAGATGCGCCGGCCCGTTCGAGGTCGGCGCGATTGCGCTCGATGTCCTGCCGGAAAAGGTCGGGGTCGAGCCGCTCGAGCGGTGTATGGTCGCTGGTGTGGCAAGCCAGTTCGTGTCCGGCCTCTGCAATGCGACGGATGAGCGCGGGATACCGGCGCGCAACGTCGCCCACCGTGAAGAAGGTCGCGCGCGCACCATGCCGCTCCAGAAATCCCAGGTAGGCCTCCACGTTGGGCGGCACCCGCTCGGCGTATCCATGGCCGTCGGGAAGAAGACTGCGGACGTCCTCGAGGTAGACGCTGAAGAGGAAGGGTGACGGCTCCGCCAGGGTGCCGTCGTCCCGAATCTGGGCCGCAGAATCCATTGCTGGCGTGACGCCCGTCGCCCGGCCAGGCTGGAGACTACTTGAGCGCCTCCGCGATCGCCTTCATTTCATCTCCGATGCCCCGGGGAATGATGTAGTCGGCGGTATCGCGAATCTGGCCGATGTGATCGCGGACGTCCTCCGCGCTCACGACCGCCGCCTTGCCCGCAATCCAGCCCGGCGTGAGGCCGACGAAGATGCGCGAGAAACGCCCACCCCCCACGGAGTACACCTCGTGGGTCTGCTCACACTCCT
>JAPOLW010000454.1 GCA_029976905.1 bacterium
GCGCCCAGCAGCAGGTCATCCATCGGGAGATCCGTCCGGTGCTGCTCCCCGAGGCCCGCAAGAAGGGCAAAAGCCTGCGCTGGAAGGCCGGCAAACAAGAAGCGCGCGAACTCTGGCAGGTCGCCGGGAGCCTGGAGCTGCTCGACGGCGGCGCGAAAGAGGAACTCGGCGCCGCGCTCGTGGCGCGGGTTGCGCGCGGTAAGGCATCGGAGGCGGAGGTCTGGGCGCTCGGGCGGCTGGGGGCTCGCGTACCCGTCCACGGCCCGGTGAACACCGTCGTCTCCGCGGACGTGGCCGCCGACTGGCTCGGACGACTGTGCAAGGGCCGTTGGGAGCGGGCGGCTGGCGTTGCGCTCGCTGTGGCGCAGATCGCGCGTCGCACCGGAGATCCGACGCGCGACGTGCCCGCCGATGTTCGCGATTCCGTCGTGGAGCGGCTCACCGGCGAGCCGCGGGGGAACGAGTTGGCCCGCTGGGTGAGCGAGGTGGTCGCGATGGACGTCGCGCAGCAGGGCCTGGTCCTGTCGGAGAGTTTGCCCACCGGGCTGCGGTTGGTGCTGCCGGGAGATACCGCTACCTCTTGATGCGAAGCATCCATCGGTCGAGTCTCGTCGGCGATGCCGGCGCAAAGGGCACGCGATCCCCGGGGCCCACGCGGCCGCGCTGCCGAGGAAGCCGCGTGCCGGACGCTTCGCCGGCTCGGCTACGAGATTCTCGCCCGCAATGTTCGCCTGGCCGGCGTGGAGATCGATGTGATCGCTCTCGAGGGATCGGTCACGGTCTTCGTCGAGGTGCGCTCCCGTTCGAGCCGGCGCCAGGGTAGCCCGCTCGAGACCGTGGGGTTCCGCAAGCAGGCGCGAATCGCGCGCGCGGCATCGGCCTACCTGGCGCGCCGCTCGGGGGCCGCGGCCCGATTGCGCTTCGACGTCGTCGGCGTCGATTGGAACGAGGGGCGTCCGCTCTGTACCGTGGTCCGCGACGCCTTCGAGAGCCCATTTTGAGCGCCGGGTTTTTGTCCGGGCTCCGATTGTGTTTACCAGAGGGTCGCATGCTGGACATCCGTCTCATCCGCGAACACCCAGAGCTGGTGAAGGCCGGTCTCGAGAAGGTGCAATGCCCTCCCACGGTGGTGGACGAGGTCCTGTCGATCGACCAACGTCGGCGCGAGGCCCTACACGATCTGGAAACCAAACGAGCCGAGCGTGGTCGCCGTTCCAAGGAGATCGGCAAGTTGCCGCCGGAGGAGCGTAAAGCCGCTTGTGCGGCCCTGGGGTCCCTCGGAGCCGAGATTTCCGCCGCCGAGGACGTCGCCCAGGCCGTGGAAGAGGAGTTCCGTCGCAAGATGCTGGAGATCCCGAATCTCCCGCATCCCGATGTTCCCGTGGGGCCCGATGACTCGGCCAATCTCGTCGTGCGCGAGCCCGGAACGTTGGCCGGGTTCGATTTCGAACCGCGCCCGCATTGGGAGTTGGGGCCGGCGCTCGGGGCGATCGATTTCGAGCGCGGAGTGAAGGTCTCGGGCAGCCGGTTCTACGTCCTGACCGGCCCGGGCGCCAGGCTTCAGCGAGCCCTCATCTCCTTCATGCTCGACGTACACACCCGCGACCACGGTTACGTCGAAGTCTATCCACCGGCCATGGTGAAGTCGGATTGCCTGGTCGGCACCGGCAATCTGCCGAAATTCGGTGACACCATGTATCACGACGCGGAGGAGGACTTCTGGTTCGTCCCGACCGCCGAAGTGCCGGTGACCAATCTCTATCGTGAGGAGATCCTCGAAGGCGCCGATCTGCCCATCCGACACGTGGCGTACACGCCGTGTTTCCGGCGCGAGCGCATGTCCGCCGGTCGGGACGTGCGGGGCATCAAACGCGGTCATCAATTCGACAAGGTCGAAATGGTAAAGTTCGTTCCTCCCGATCGTTCGGACGAGGAACTGCTCTCCCTGCTCGACGATGCCGAGGACATCTGTCGCCGACTGGGGCTCGCGCACCGCGTGGTGCAGATGTGTACCGGGGACCTGAGCTTCGTTTCAGCGATGAAGTACGACGTCGAGATCTGGGCGCCGGGGTGCGCGGAATGGCTCGAGGTCAGCTCGTGCTCCAATTTCCGGGACTTCCAGGCCCGACGGGCCGGCATCCGCTTCCGGGCAGCAAGCGGAGCGAAGCCTGAGTTCGTCCATACCCTCAATGGATCGGGGCTCGCGCTGCCACGGGTCTTGATCGGGGTCCTCGAAACGTACCAGCAAGCGGACGGTTCGGTCCGTGTCCCCGAGGCACTCCTGCCCTACATGGGGGGAGAGGGGATCCTGCGGCCCGTTTCGTGACCCGTGGCGCGCCCCGGGGCGCCGCCACGCAGCGGTTCATCTTCCGACATGCGTATCGTCGTTTTCATCAAGCAGGTGCCCGAGGTCTCGGAACTCCGACTCGATCCGGTCACACGTCGTCTCGACCGCGAGGGGGCCGCGTCGATGATGAACCCCTTCGATCGGCGCGCGATGCTCGAGGCGCACCGTCTTCGCGAGGAGGTGGGCGGGACCATCGCGGCCGTCACCATGGGGCCGCCTCAGGCGGAGAGCGTTCTGCGCGAATGTCTTGGCCTTGGCGCGGACCGCGTCGTGCACCTGAGCGATCGGCGGTTCGCGGGAGCCGACACTTTGGCGACCGCCCGGGCGCTGGCGCGCACGGCCGAGCGAGTTGGCTTCGATCTGGTGCTCGCCGGTCGCTACAGCATCGACTCGGAGACGGGGCAGGTGGGACCCGAGGTTGCGGCGCTGCTCGGCGTTCCCTTCCTGGGCGGTGTTCGTCGTCTGGACGTGCGGTTGGACGGGTCGGAGTGGACTCTTGCGGCCGAGTGCGAGGGCGACGACGGGTTCGTGGCGTGTGAGGGGCCGCCGCCCGCGGTGGTCACGTGCACGGATCGCTGGAAGACGCGTATCCCGCGTATCCTGCCAGACGAGGAGAGGGCCGCGGAGGGGCCGGTGGAAGTCTGGACCGTCGACGACCTGGGAGGCGCGGCCGACGACTACGGGCAAGAGGGCTCGCCGACGTGGGTGGAGGAAGTCCGCCCGGTGGCGACCGAGCGGCGGCAGCAGCGCGTCTCGCACGTAGAGGACGCCGAAGCGGCTCTCGGCCTCGTGAGAGAGGTCGTCTCCGGGGCCCTCGCCGGTGACGCGCGCGCGTCGGCACCCGACCTCGTGCACGCGGCTCCCGACTCCGGAGCACCGGCGATCTGGGTGCTTGGAGAACGCGGACCGGACGGGTCGGTCCGATCGGTCACCTGGGAACTTCTTTCGGCCGCGGATCGGCTCGCGGCCGGAATCGGAGCTCGAACGGCGGTCTTCCTGCTCGACCCGTGGCTGCCCGAGGCGCCTCCGGCCGTCGAGGAGACGTTGGCCCGGGAGCTGGGCAGGCGGGGTGCCGACGTCTTTGTGGTGGGGCCGGATTCGGCGCGTTCTCCGGTCGAGGAACTGGTGGCGGCCATCGGCCGTCATCAACCCCGGATCGTGCTCGGGCCGGCAACGGCCGTCGGACGTGATCTGGTTCCGCAGGTGGCCGCGCGGCTGGGCCTTGGGCTCACTGGCGACGCGATTGGGGTCGAGTTCGACGGTGAGGGTCGTCTGCAGCAGCTCAAGCCAGCCTTCGGCGGACAGGTGGTGGCGCCGATCCTCTCGCGGACCCGGCCCGAGATGGTCACGCTTCGTCCCGGCGTTCTCGAGGAGGCGAAGCCAGATCCAACCCGGGGGCCGGCCCGGATCGTGCACCTCGAGGCCGCGACCGGACGGGATCCGGTCTTTCGCTGCCTGCGGTTCGAGTCCGAGGTCGAGGCTGGCGCCGCGGCCATGGAGGAG
>JAPOLW010000455.1 GCA_029976905.1 bacterium
AGCGTGGGGATGAGATGTTCGTCGCGATGGCCAGTCGTCACGCGCGACATGCACTCGATCTCGAGGCGGGCGCGCTGCTCGCGTGACACTCGAGGGCCTCGATCTCGACGCGGGGGCGCCGCCTGCCCGAGGCTCTCGATCTCGACGCAGGCACACCGCTCGCCCGAGGATCAACGCGTGCGGGTGAGGGCGTTGAGGATGGGCGCGAGCCGGGCCGGCGCGGAGATCATCGCATCGTGTCCAGCGTCGATCTCCACCACGTCGATCGGAGCCAGGCGGACGATCATCTCGTCCTGCCGGTCGCCGATGGGCGAACGGTCCTGCAGCAACTTCACGTAGGTTCGGGGCACGGGGCGCGCGAGCCCGGCGAGGTCCATCGGCTCGGCGAAGGGGCGGCCCGCTTCCGGGCAGAGGTTCCCGAGAACGAAACGTGTCTGGCGCTCGTCCATGTCGTTGCAGAACATCTCCCGCACCAGGGGCTCATCGGGAGCCGGGATCGTCGGCGGTGGGGCCTGGCCGCCGAGGAGGAGATCGGCGATCGAGCGACCCTCGTCGGGGACGGCGCACGCGACGTAGACCACATGGCGCAGGCGCCAGGAGATCCGCTCGACGACGCGTGGGAGCGTGATGCCGGCCAGTGAATGGCCGACGAGGACGACCTCGCGAAGGTCGGGTCGCTCGATGGCGTGACAGACATGGTCGACCCAATCGGCGACGCCGATCTCGGCGGGATCCCGCGCAAAGTGGCCACGGCCGGGAAGGTCGAGGCCGGTAAACGGAGCACTCAGCAGTGGGCGCAGCAGTTCCCAGCACCAACTTCCGTGATTGGATCCGTGAACGAAGACGATCGTGGGGAGGCTCATCGGCCCCGTGTCTCTCTTCCCGGGCGTCGCGATGCGGGGGAGTCTGCGCGGGGATTCCCGCGGGTGAACCTACCTTGGCTGCTCTTTGGTTTCTGGTTCATGTGAAGAGGCCCTCGGTGCTACGCAAGCGTAGGCGAGGGCGGGGCGCAATGCGCGTCCCTGCGCGCGGAGAGAGTGACGATGAGTTCGTGGATGCCCGAGGTTGCCGTGATCGGCGCTGGTGTGGTTGGTCTGGCCTGTGCCGCCGAGCTGACCCGGCAGGGTCGACGCGTGGTGATCCTCGAACAGGGGGCTCGCCCGGGCGCAGAGACCTCGGCGCGCAATAGTCAAGTCATCCACGCGGGCCTCTACTACCCCCCGGGGTCGCTCAAGGCACGCACCTGCATCGAGGGGCGCGATCTCCTGTACGAGCGTTGCCAGGAGCGCGGCATCGCGCATCGACGTCTCGGAAAATTCGTCGTCGCCACTTCGCACGAGGAGATTGCGGTTCTCGAGGGGATCGCCGTCCGGGCGGCCGCCAGTGGAGCGACCGTGCATTGGCGGGATTCGGCGGCGCTTCGTCGGGCCGAGCCGCACGTCCGCGCGGTGGCCGCCCTCTGGTCTCCGGACAGCGGCATTGTCGATGCACAGGGACTGGTCGAAAGTCTGCGCACCGACTTCGAAGGGGCGGGTGGGGTCCTCGCGCTGCGAACCCGGGTCGTCGGTCTCGAACGGCGGGCGGGCTCCTGGCGTGTCCACACCGTGGGGCCCGACGGGGACAGGTTCGGGCTCGACGTGGGACAGGTGGTGAACGCGGCCGGGTTGGGTGCCGACCAGGTGGCCCGCTGGGCTGGGGTCGACGTCGATCAGCAGGGGTGGCGGATCCGCCCGTGCAAGGGCGACTATTTCTCGGTGCGCGCCGGACGCGGCCCTCTGCCGCGTCATCTGGTCTATCCCGTCCCCGGCGGCGGCGGTCTTGGGGTCCATGTGACGATCGATCTCGCCGGTCGTCATCGCCTCGGCCCTGATGCCCAATGGGTCGACCGGGTCGATTATCGGGTCGATCCGGAGAAGGCGGAGCGTTTTGCCGCGGCGGTGCGTCGCTACCTGCCCGGGATCGAAGCCCGCGATCTCCAACCGGAAATGGCGGGGATTCGCCCCCGGATTACAGGGCCTGGAGAGCCGGCGGCCGACTTCGTCGTGCGGGAGTGCTCGGTGCTCGGCGCCCCGGGTTTCGTCCAACTCGCCGGGATCGAGTCGCCCGGTCTGACGGCGGCGCTCTCGCTCGCACGGCATGTGGCCGCTGTGGCCTGAGCACGCCCGGGGGGCTGCCCCGGGGGTCTTCCCGTTCGATGGGGGTTGACGATGGGGTGGGCGTTGGACGAGGTTCGGGCGATCGTGGACACGTTGCCTGAATTGGTGGCTCGTTCGGTCGCGTCGTGGCCGGACCGGGATCTCATGGTCACGCCCGACGCCCGTCTCACCTATCGCGAAGCGGACGAGGCATCGCTCCGGCTGGCACGGGCACTCGTGGAGCTTGGTGTCAGCAAGGGAGCCCGCGTTGGAATTCTCTTCGCCAACGACGACCGTTGGGTGACGGCCTGGCTCGCCGTAACGCGATTGGGGGCAATCGCAGTGCCGATCAGTACCTTCTACCAGCCTCCGGAGCTCGCCTGGATTCTGCGGCACGCTGATGTCCAGGTCCTATTGGTGCAACGTTCGCTCTACGGGCGTGACTTCGTGCCGGTGCTCGAAGCGGCGATCGATGGACTCGCCGACGTCGACGGGAATTCGCTGCGACTCGTCGAGACACCCTTCCTGCGCAGCGTGGTCCTGTGGGGGGATGCGCCACCGTGGGCGCAGGCTGCATCGGACCTCGAAGACATCACCGACGGAACGAGTGATGCACTGGTGCACTCCATGGAAGCGTGCGTGCATCCGGCGGACGTCGCGGTCATCCTCTACAGCTCCGGAAGCACGGCCCGCCCCAAAGGGGTTCTCCACACACACGGGGGGATCGTGCGTCACCTCGCGTTGCTGCACGCATATCGCGACCATGAAGATGCCGACCGGGTCTTTACGCCGATGCCCTTTTTCTGGGTTGGTGGACTGGTGGTAGGATTGCTCGACTGTCTCCTTGCGGGAAGCACTTGCTTGGCCACCGCAGAGGCAGAGCCCGGGGCGACGCTACGCTTTCTTGCGGCCGAGCGCGTCACCGTCTTCAACGCCTGGCCGGCGACGCTCGAGGCGCTACGCCGAGAGTTCCTCGCGGGGAACTACGACCTATCGTCCGTGCGCGCGGGGAATCTGCTCGAGGCGGTCCCGCCCGAGAGGCGTCCTGCGGATCCGCTCCTGCGGACCAACGCGCTCGGCATGACCGAGACCTGCGGCCCGCACACCTGGGACGACCCGCTGGTCGATCTGCCCGAACGACTTCGCGGATCGTTCGGGCGCGCGGTTGCCGACACCGAGCACCGTATCGTCGACCCGCAGACCGGCCAGGTGCTCGGCGCTGGCGAGTCGGGAGAGATCCACGTTCGCGGGCCCAACTTGATGCTTGGGCTTCACAAGATCGAGCGAGCCGAGGTCTTCGACGCCGACGGGTGGTACCCAACCGGCGACCACGGCTACTTCGATGCGGAAGGTCATCTCTTCTTCCAGGGTCGTCGCGACGAGTTGATCAAATCGGCGGGGGTGAACGTGCCCGCACGCGAGGTCGAGGCCGCCCTCATGGCCCTCGAGGATGTGCGCCTGGCTGCCGTCGTGGGAATTCCGCATCCGGTTCGCGGTCGACTCGTCGCTGCGGTGGTCGTTCCCGAGCCCGGTCGCACCCTCGAGCCGCGCGGAATCTGGGAGCGCTTGCGCGAGCGGATCTCGGCCTTCCTGGTGCCACGGCGCATCTGGGTCTGCACGCCCGACGCCGTTCCCATGACGGCAAGCGGCAAGGTCGACAAGAGGGCGTTGGAAGTGCGGCTGGAGACAGAGGGCGAGCT
>JAPOLW010000456.1 GCA_029976905.1 bacterium
AAGCGGCGCCCGCGCACGTACGATCGCTACCGGGCCTTCCTCGCCCGCAAGCACACCGAGCGCAACGACGAAGAGCTACACCGCCTCGAACAGGCGTAACGCCATTGCGCCCCGGTCGAGCGGCGTCTTACGACGACCGATCGAAGACGTAGGCGATCCCGAGCAGCGCCTGGTTCATGTCGATCCCGTCGTTGGGCAGCGTCGTGCCCGCATTCGAGATGTGCTGCCAACGCCAGGCAAGAGACACCACCCACGAGGGATCGAGGAAATGACGCACCCCCACCCCCCCGTGGAGCGTGAAGTTGAACCCGTCGGCCTGGTCGTCGAGGGCGAAGTCGAGATCCAACATGCCGCCCCCCAACTCTCCGAACGGCACCACGTAGGGGATCGACAAGAGATCGTACCGCACCAGGAGTCCCGCGCCGCCGGCAAAGCCGCGACGGGGCGTCGTGGCCCAAAGAAGCGTGCCCTCGAGGAGAACCTCGAAGGAGCCGGCGTACCAGCCCGCACCTCCGAGCCGATCGGTCAGACGGTATCCGAGCTGGGGAAAGAGGACCCCCGCCTCGACGTCGTCGGTCTCCCCTCCGCGGTACGCCGGCGCGCGCACGAACCCAAAGCCATAGCCACCGAAGGCGCCCACCGAAATGTCCCCCGCCGAAACGTGCGCGTGTGGAAGTGCGTGCCACCCCTCCGCCGCCGGCGGCGCCCCACGGGTGGCATCACCAGCGGCACTGGACGGAGCCTCTGCGGGGACGGCATCGGCCGCCCCGGCACGGCCGGTGCCGCCGACGAGCAGCACGACAAGCAGAAGAATGCATCGCGCCAGCGCATGCTCCCACCGGCGGGAAGGAAGCACGCGACTCACCCGCCCGCGGCCGCGACCGGTGCTTTTTCGCGGTGGCCGAGAATCCGCGCGGGAACGCCGCCGACGATGCTGTAGGGCTCGGTATCCTTGCCGACGACGGCACCAGCCGCGACCACCGTTCCGGTGGCCAGTGTGACCCCGGCCAGGATGGTCGCATTGGCCCCGATCCAGACGTCGTCGCCGATGACCACCGGCTTCGAGAGGTGTCCCTGCTCGCTGATGGGCCGATCCCCGACAAAGCTGTGATCGGTGGTCACGATCACCGCGTTGGGTCCGACCAGGACACCGTTGCCGATCGTGAGGCCACCCCGCCCGCTGACGAAAGCGCCGCTATTGACCGAAAACGCCCGGCCCGCTTCGATGCCGCGGACGTGATCAAGGCGGGCTCCGGCGTACACGAACGCAAAGCCGTCGAGACGCTTGAAGAGCATCTTGTAGACGGCGTAGCGCAGGGCGACTCCAAGGAATCCCGGAAACCCGCGCACGAGTGCGCCCAGATAGTGCTCGAGCTTCAGATCGAGAATGTCGCGCAGGGAGCGCTCGGCGACGAAGTTCCGGATGATCGTCGCCGGCTTTGCTTTGTTGTCTGTATCGGCCATGGGCAGAGAAGGCGACGGCGGCCTAGGCCGCCCTCTGGCGCACGGATGCGACCCGGACCGCCCGGCGGCTCGCATCGATGGCCGGGACCTCCGGGACGCCATGCAGCGCTGATCTCATCGGCTCCGGCTCCCCATTCCCTGGGTCTACACCACGAGCCCCGGGGGCGTCGACCCGCCGGGGTGGCCGCCATCGTCCCGGGGACACCTGTTTTCTTCCCCTGTGGACTCGGGCCTGGCCTGCTATGCTAAGGCAACGGTCAAAGAGGATACCGTCGATTGGGCGGTGGGCCGAGAGGCCAAATGTGAACGTCTGGAGGACACCATTAGCGCAAAATTGTTTGTTGGGAACGTGAGCTTCGAAACGACCAAGGACGAGCTCGAGCGACTCTTCTCCGAAATGGGCGAGATCTCCGAGGTTTTCGTGCCCACCGACCGCGAGACCGGCCGGCCCCGCGGATTCGCCTTCGTGGAGTTTGCCGAGGCCTCGGCCGCCGAAGCCGCGACGCAGCGGTTCGACGGATACGAACTCAACGGCCGCGCCCTGCGGGTCAACGAAGCCCAGGAGCGGCGACCACGCGCCCCCCGAGCGCCCGGCTTCGCTCCCGACCCCGGAAACTTTGGTCCCTCTCCCTTCGGTGGCGCCGGCGGCGCCCGCGGCGGTCCCGGCAAGCCCAAGGGCAGCCGCCGCAACCTGCGTCGCAAGAAACGCAGCCTCTGACTCGCATGCCGGTTCGGACGCCCGGCGGGTGATCACGTCCCTGGTCTCTCGCCGGAGTGCACCCGGACGGCTCCCGCCCTCGGGCGCCCTCCCCCCCGGGGGCGACTCGATGTCCCCTCTGCCGGCAGTCGCGACCCACGACCGGGTCGCCGGGGTCAATCGAGGACGCGCGCCGTCGAGACCGCCGCGGCCGCATCGACGATGCCGGCCCCGCACGATCGCAGTCCCTCGTCGGCACAATCCGCTCCCGTACCGACCGGAAAGGGGCGCGCCGTCTCTTCGATGAGGTTGTGGAGCTCGCCCGGCGAAAGCTGCGGAGCAATCGAGAGCACCAGCGACGCGACTCCGGCGACGATCGGTGCGGCCATGCTGGTTCCTTCCTTGAAGTCGTAGTCGGGTGCGCCGGGCGTCTTTCGCCCGCGCACCACGGTCGACAAGATCCCTCCGCCGACGGCCATCGCCGTCGACCCGCCGGGGGCCGACACGTCGACATCCCCGTGGTTCGAGTAGGCCGTCCGAGCGCCCGACGGGTCGGTCGCGTACACCGCGAGAACGCCCTGACAATTGGCTGGATGGTAGGCACCCGCCGGGGCCCCCGCATTACCCGCAGCCACAACGACGAGCGCCCCCGCGGCGAGAGCATCGGAGATCGCGTCCTGCAGCGAGCGCGGACACGGCCCCGGGAATTCCATGCTCAGATTGAGCACCCGTGCGGCCGCTGGCGGCGCCGCGACGTCGGCAATGCGCGCCCCCGGCGCCACCGCGCCTGACGCCCAACGGATCGCATCGACGAGGTCGATCGGATCGATGCCGCATTTTGCCCCGACGCGCACCGGGAGGATGCGCGCCAGCCAATCGACACCCGCGACTCCGGTGCGATTGTTGGTTGCAGCGCCGAGGGTGCCCGCGACGTGGGTTCCGTGCCAACTCGACGGCGTCGGTGGAGCACCGATCGCGCACTCGGAGGCCAGGGTCGCGTCGCCAGGGTCGCTCGGATCCGCATCCCGCCCGTCGAAGTCACCCGAGCGCCGCGTGTCGGACACGAAGTCGTACCCGGAGAGGAGTCTGCCCCGCAGATCGGGATGCTCGGGACGAACCCCGGAGTCGAGAACAGCGACGACTATATCCGCGCTTCCGCGCGTGTGGCGCCACGCCCCTGGCGCGTCGATCCCGCCCGGCCCCGTCGCCAGCGACCATTGGCTCGCGAACAGAGGGTCGTCGGGCCGCACCCCGAAGCGCCCCCGCACCGACGGCTCGGCGTAGGCCACCGAAGGATCCGCGGCCAGCCGCGCCGCGATGGCGGCCACCGTCGCATCGGGCATCTTCTGAAAGAGACGCAGCGCGAAGGCGCCTCCCGAGACCGGGCGCTCGTGGAAGAGCGGCACCCCGGCGATCCGGCTCAACGCGCGCACCCTGTCCTGCGACATCGGCCGGGCGGCGTCCGATGCGTCACGGGAGGCGGGGTCGCGCAGCTTTACGAGAATCCGGTCGAGCGTGCCCCCCGGTGGCGGAGCGACCGAAGGTGCCGACGCGACCCGATCGGCGTACACCACCCCGGGGAGCGCGCGCAGGCCTGCCAGGATCGCACGCAGGGCCGGCCCGTCGGGCGCGCCCGCGGCCGACAGGATCTGGGCGCCGTTGCCCTCCTCAC
>JAPOLW010000457.1 GCA_029976905.1 bacterium
CACGAACAGTTTTGTGCCTTCAAGCCTCGGGAGGAATACCAAATGGATCTCTTCGAAATGCCCATCACAGTACAGTGGGACATGAGGAAACAGACGAAGGCAAAGATAGCACAGGCAACAGAACAAGCAAAGAGGAAGAGGAGGAAGGGCGTGGCGCGTAGCTACACGGCAAAGGACATCACGGTGCTCGAGGGCCTCGAGCCGGTTCGCAAACGGCCGGGCATGTACATTGGTTCCGTCGATTCTCCGGGGCTGCATCACCTCGTCTGGGAGATCGTCGACAATAGCGTCGACGAGGCCATGAACGGTCACTGCAAGCGCATCGAGGTCACCCTCGAGAAGGACGGAGAGACCGTTCGCGTGCAGGACGACGGACGCGGCATCCCGGTCGACACGCACAAGAAGTACCGCAAGCCCGCCGTCGAACTCATCCTGACGACACTGCACGCGGGCGGAAAATTCGAGGCGAAAAACTACTATCACTCCGGCGGTCTGCACGGCGTCGGCGCCTCGGTGGTCACCGCGCTCTCCGACCGGATGACGGTTCGTATCAAGCGCGACGGTGCCGAGTGGGAGCAGAAATACGCGCGCGGGGCGGCCACGACGAAGCTGCGCAAAGTGCGTAGCCGGGTGCGGGGAAGCGGCACCCTCATCGAATTCCATCCCGACGCCAAAATCTTCCCGAAACTTCGTTTCGACGCCAATCTGATCCGCGAACGCCTGGAGTCGAAGGCGTACCTGCACCGCGGTCTCACCGTGGTCTTCACCGACGAAGCCTCGGGAGAGTCGCAGACCTTCCACTACGAGGACGGAATCCGTGCCTACCTCGACAAAGTCATCACGACGGGCAAGAAGAAGCGCGTCACGCCCGAAACCTTCTACGCCGAGCGCAACGAAGACGGCATCCACGTCGAATGCTCGCTGGCATGGACCGAGGACACCGCCGAGTCCTTCTCCTCCTTCGTCAACAGCATTCCGACCGCGTCGGGCGGGACCCACGAAAATGGGCTCAAATCCGGCATGGTCAAGGCCGTCCGGAACTACCTCGACATCCACAACCTCGTGCCCCGCGGTCTGCAGATTGCGGCCGAGGACGTACGCGAAGGCGTCGCCGGGCTCCTCTCGTGTTTCCTCGCCGAACCCCAGTTCCAGGGACAGACCAAGGATCGACTGAACAATCCGGAACTCACTCCGGCGGTGGACGCGTTCATCCGCAGCTCGCTCGAGAATTGGCTCTTGAGCAACCGTTCCTCGGCCGACGCGATCGCCGGACGCGTGATCCTCGCGGCCAAAGCACGCTCGGCGTCGCGAGCCGCCGCGAAGGAAGTTCAGCGAAAGTCGGCGGTCTCCCATCGGCTCAACCTTCCGGGGAAACTTGCCGACTGCAGCTCGACCGATCCTTCGAAATCCGAACTCTTCCTGGTCGAGGGCGACTCCGCGGGCGGCTCCGCAAAGCAGGCGCGGGATCGACACTTTCAGGCCATCCTGCCCTTGCGCGGCAAGGTGCTGAACACCGAGCACGCCTCGACCGCGAAGGTCCTCGCCAACGCGGCACTCTCCGAAACCGTGAAGGCGCTGGGATGCGGAATCGGGAAGGACTTCGACGCCGGCAAGCTCCGCTACCATCGAGTTTGTCTCTTGATGGACGCCGACTCCGACGGCAATCACATCGCTACGCTCTTGATGACCTTCTTCTACCGGCATCTGCCGCAGCTGATCGAGGGAGGATACCTCTACCTCGCCGTGCCGCCGCTGTACCGGATCGACATCGGAAAGCAGACCTTCTGGGCGCGCGACGACGAGGAGAAGGAGGAGATCCTCGCAAAACGTGACAAGCGGGGCAGCGTTCAGGTGCAACGCTTCAAGGGCCTGGGTGAGATGAACCCCTCCACCTTGAAGGAAACGACGTTGGCCCCGGCCCGCCGCACCCTGGTGCAGATCACGATCGACGATCCCACCCCTACCGACCAGACCATCCAGGCGCTCATGGGACGCGAAGTGGCGCCCCGCTTCGACCTCATCATGGACAAGGCGATGGCCGTCGCCGATCTCGACATTTGAGGAGGGCCATCCCGCTTGCCCACCGAGGTCGTGCGGGGTAGCCGTCTGGGATGGCGACCGAAATCGACGTGGAGCATTTGCGCGATCTCCTCGGGCGAGGCGAGATGCCCACCGTCCTGGACGTGCGTGAGCCCGGTGAGATCCAGACTGCGCCCTTTGCCGGCGCCCTGACCATCCCGATGGGAGACATTCCGTCGCGGATCGATGAGATTCCCCGCGACGAGCCCGTCGTCGTGTTGTGTCATCACGGGGTCCGCAGTGCACGGGTCGCGAGCTATCTGATCGGACAGGGGTTCACGCGGGTCGTGAATCTCACCGGGGGCATCGACGCCTGGTCGCTCCGGGTCGACCCAAAGGTGCCGCGGTACTAGCTGTGGACTCGCCCCGATCGGCCACGATCGAGGTGGACGGGGTGGGTCTGCACGTGACCGACTTCGGCGGCCCGGCGGATGCGATCCCTCTTCTCTTGATGCACGGAGGGATGGCGCACGGAGCCTGGTGGGGACCGCTGGCCCGGGTTCTGCGGCACGAGCTGCGCCCTTTTGCTCTCGACCGGCGCGGACACGGACGCAGCGATTGGGTCGAGATCGACAAGTACGGGTGGATGCGCGACTTGATCGACGCCGAGGCGGTCACGCGGGCGCTCGCGCCAGGTCCCTGGCTCGTCGCCGGCCACTCGCAGGGCGGCCTTCTCTCCGTGCATCTTGCGGTACGTGGACGCATCCCGATGTGCGGCCTCGTCGTCCTCGATGCGCCTCTCGACCCGCGCTCGCCGTCGCTGGTGCGCATGGGGAAGAGCCTCCGACGTGTCCCGCAAGTACGGTACCCGACCCTCGAAAGCGCCCTGCGCCGCTTTCAGCCCTACCCTGCTCCGCATCGCGTTGCCGACGCCGTTCTTGCCGAGATCGCCCAGGAGAGCTTCAAACCCGCCGACGACGGAGGCTGGGTCTCCCGGTTCCACTGGAAACGCTTTCAGGCCGACGACGGCCCCACCCATCCCCTCGAGGACTTCCAGAGCGACATCGCGCGAGTCGCCGTGCCCGCCCTGGTTGTCCGTGCCGGCGAATCGACCATCCTCTCGGCCAGGGATCACCAGACGTTCGTTCAGCGCCTACCCGACGGATGCGGCGCCGAGGTGCCGGGTGCCACCCACAGCCTACACGTGGAACAGCCCGGGGCCGTTGCCGAGCACATCCTCTCCTTCGCCTTCGCACTGCGCTAGGCGTCCGGCTCAGGGTGCCGCCGCCCTGGGCTCGGTCGGTTCAGGTGCCAGACGTCGAGGTCGGTCCGGCGAGGAGCCGGGCGAGCGGCCGGGTGGCGTCGGCCTGGTCGCTCAAGATCTTCAAGACCGCGGTGATCGGTGTCGCGAGCAACATGCCGACGACGCCCCAGATGGCCCCCCACACCAACAGGGACAGCAAGACGGCCACGGGATGGAGTTCGAGCGATTCCCCGATGACGAGAGGCTCGATCGCGTTTCCAATCAGGAAATGGATCGTTCCGGGAAGCACGATGGCCAGCAGAGCCGCAACGCCGGAGAGATCGGGGTTCATCAAAACGACCGGGAGGGGCAAGAGGGTCGAGATCACCGACCCAAAGGTGGGGATGAAGTTCAGAAGAAACGCGAAGAAGCCGAAAGCGAGCGCGAGTTCGACCCCGAGAAGCTGCAGGGTGAGCCCGACGAGGAAACCCGTCACGGCCGAGATCAACGCCTTGGTGAAGATGAAGCTCGTCACGCGTGTCTCCATCTCGGCCCAGATTCCGGT